>NZ_NCII01000120.1 GCF_002256775.1 Novosphingobium sp. 17-62-19
CTCGCAACAGCAAATGGTAGCCAGAATTCACCAACCGGCGCGGCCACCTATCGGCCATCAAAATTGACGCCGACCGGACACCGTAATCGTCGCGCTACAATTCCACGCGCCGAAAATTTTTCGAACGGCCGGAATAAAGCGGACTCACGCTTCGTCTGGCGCACATCATTCACTGGATCGGAACGTTCCATGTCAACACAGAGACGTGCGCCCATCGGGCAGCTCGCCTTGATCGGTGCAATCGTCCTGTTGCTCATCGCCGCTTTTGCCTGGGCGGCAGGCTGGATCGGCAAGCAACGGATCAACGGTGGCGACGTGATCGCTGCGCTCGATTTTAACGGCGGCAAGCACCCTGGTTATCGCCGCGCCCATGCCAAGGGGCTTTGCTTTTCAGGCACATTCGCCGCAAATGGTGCCGGTGAGGCGCTGTCCGTTGCGCAGGCGTTCTCACGCGGTCGCTACCCCGTTATCGGACGCTTTTCGATCGCGGGCGGCAACCCGCTTGCTAGCGATGGGCGCAACGTTTTTCACTCGATGGCGCTGCTTCTGAACACACCGGACGGTCAACAATGGCGCATGGCAATGGATCACACGCCAATATTCCCCGTCGCCGACGTCGCCTCGTTCATCGCGTTCCAGCGCGCAACGAAGGTTGATGCACGGACCGGCAAGCCTGACCCTGCGGTGATGCAGCCGTTCCTGGCCGCGCACCCGGAGGTCAAGGCGTTCCAGGACTATATGGCAAAGGCGGTGCTGCCTGACAGTTTTGCCAACGCGACCTATTACAGCATCAATGCGTTCCGCTTCACCGACCGCGCAGACACGGTGCGGCTGGTGCGCTGGCAGTTCGTGCCCGAAGCCCCGCTGACCGGACTGGACAAGGCCAGCCTCGATCAATTGCCGCGCGATTATCTGTTTCGCGAGATGATTGCGCGGACCGCCAAGGGTCCATCCAACTGGCATCTGCAACTCGTCGTCGCCAATCCGGGCGACGTGACCGACAAAGCAACGGTGGCATGGACCGGCCCACACCGAACGATCGACGCAGGCACACTGACCATCAACGCGGCTTCACCTGAAGAAGCCGATGCGTGCCGGGATCTGAATTTCGACCCAACCATATTGCCCGTCGGGGTTGGCCTATCCGATGATCCGCTACTTGCTGCGCGATCCAAGACTTATTCCACTTCCTTCTCTCGACGGGCCGCCGAAAGGGCGGGGCCGAGCGCGGCTGGTCGGTATCTGGGGGCGGAGAAAACACGATGACTCGCCATTCTCAAGACTTTCACCCGGCTCTGCGGGTGCTTCACGGGCTGATGGCGCTGGCCGTGTTGGCGATGCTGTTCATCGGTGTCGGCATGGTATCGACGGCCGGGCCGCTCTACCCCACACTGCTGGCGTTGCACCGACCGATCGGCATCATGATACTGGTACTGGTGCTGATCCGTTTGCCGCTTCGCCTTGCAACGGGGGCACCCGTTCTGCCCGACGATATCGCGCTGTGGCAAAAGCGAATTGCCGGGAGATCGCACATATTGCTCTATGCCGCGATGATAGGGATGCCGCTGATCGGTTGGGCGATGCTGTCCGCAGGTGGCTATCCGGTGGTTGTGACGAAAGGGTTTACGTTACCGCCGATCCTTCCGCACGACCTCGCGCTTTATGCTCTGCTGCGCGAGGCGCATACGGTGGTCGCGCTATTGTTCTTCGCGCTGATCCTCGGCCATCTGGCGGCAGCGCTGGTGCATGGCTTGGTGCGCCGCGACGGCGTGCTGCGCAGCATGACTATCGGATGCTCCGCTGCTCAGCCGATCGCGGAGGGTTCTGCCGAAACGGCCTCGTCTGAAGGTGCTTTCGGTCCGGCTATTGTGTCCGTAGACGAGCATTCCGGGATAGGGGGCGACGCGTGAAAAACTCTACTGACATAGCGGTCGCTCCAGCCTTTCATGTCCGCAGGCAATATTTTCCGTCGGTTTGTGAAGGCAGTCGCATACGCTTCAATCAGCGTACAACTGGCATCGCATTGTTCCGTCATTTTGCTATGGCGTATGGATGTCAGTGCTAGAAACTCTCGGAATACCGCTACCCATCGTGCAGGCACCGATGGCGCGCGCTGCCTTCAGTAAGACTTCAGGATAAGCGCCAAACGCCTGCTTTTTCCATGCCGCCGGAAGTGCGATACTTCATGCGCCAAAGCCGCCCACCGGCTGACGAGACCTGAAGGGAGAGGCCTTTCTTGTCGGTCACCCGATAATCTTTATCGCGGGGCTTCAGAGCGCGGATTGCAGAATCGCTAAGGGGCATCTTGGGGGCCTTTCAAATCAGGCTTTTTGACAAGGCCCCCACAAAGATCACCTAGATTGTCCGAATATCGGCGAACATCAACAAGCATCAGCGGTTAGGTCGATGCAATAAACGGCCGATTTCCGGGGCTTTTTCAAGCTTTGGCGGGGTTGGCGAACAGGCCAATGGTGCCCGGGGACGGATTCGAACCGCCGACACGCGGATTTTCAATCCGCTGCTCTACCAACTGAGCTACCCGGGCATCGTCGCTGCCGTGGTGCCTTGCGGGACCGGCTAACGATGGGAAGCGCGCCTATGGCGAAGCGGGGCGGGCTTGGCAATACCTCATGTGCGAAAATTTTGTGGGGCGGTCAGTCTTCCGGGTCCTGTTCGGCCGGGCGGCCGGGGAGGGCGTAGCCATCGTCCAGCCAGCGTAGCAGATCACGGTCGCGGCAACGGGAGGAACAGAACGGTTTGTGCTCTTCTACGCGCGGTTTGCGGCAGATCGGGCAGCGGCGAATGGTTGGCCCAGTCATGCAGGTACTTTCATGCAGGTACTTTCATGCAGGTACTGCCTGCGCAAAAGCGCCGTGGAGGGCAAGAGCAGCATCAGCCTTGCTACGGATGGTCCGCCCGGTCCGCCGCGCCAGATCGGCCTCCCACGCCGGTTCCAGCGCATCGAGCACGCGGGGGTGGGCGGTGAGTAGCAGCGCACCGGGTTCCTCCACCCGCTCTGCCTGCCGCAGCAGCACGCGCGCGGCGGCAGCGGCGGGGTGACGGGCGAACCGGGCGACCATCGAGGGCCGCTCCAGCCGGGCGACAAGCTGGACGAAACCGAAACCGTTCATGCCGGTGCGTTCGCCCGTCCAGTCGATCAGCGCGTCGGCCAGCGCCTTGTCCACGTGCTGGCGGTCTTTCTTGTCCGCCAATGTGGGGAAATCGATGCCGATGTTGCCGCCGATGTCCATGCGGTGCAGCGCATCGGCGATCGCGTCCACCGCCGCCAGTGCCAGCTTCAACGGAGGCAGCGCGCCGTCCACATCGATCAGCGTCATTGCGGGCGTGGGGCTTACGATGATTGCGCCACCGGGGAATGCGATCTCGCCGGTCTGCGCCTGCTCCACCAGTTCGTCCCAGCCGTTCGTGGCAAAAGCGCGGCTGGTGGCGGGCAGCACGCGCACGGTGGCGCCGGTGGCTTCGATCTCTTCGCGCAAATTGGGGGCAGGGCGTGCCGCTTCACCGGGCGCAGGCTTGACCACGGGCAGCTTGGTCCGGCCGCGTTCGGCAATGGCGGCGCGCGTCACGCGCACCATCATCCGCACGCCTTCGCTCGCTTCACGCGCAAGCTGGTCGATCAGCGCCTCTGCGCCATCATCGAAGCGGACCAGGCCGCGCCGTGACCCGGCATGGCGCTTCACCAGCTTTGCCTCGGCGACAAGGCCGGGGCGCAGACCCTCGCCCCATTCCACGCGTGCGGAAAGAATACTTCCCCCGGACGCCAGAATAGCACGCTCTTCAGCAATGCCTGCTTCGTAAAGCCATTCAGCGGACATGCTTCATTGAACCTTCAAACCTGCGGCTTTCAGCAAGCGGCGCGTTTCATAAAGAGGCAGGCCGACTACGCCCGAATGGCTGCCCGAAAGCCAGTCGCAAAACCCTTCGGCGCTGCCCTGAATGGCATAGCCACCAGCCTTGCCGTGCCATTCTCCACCCGCGATGTAATCGTCGATTTCTTCGGCTGAGAGCCGCTTGAACCGCACGATCGTCTCCGACAGTGCCTCACGCAGCTTGCCGTCCGGCGTCATCACGGCAACGGCAGAGAATACACGGTGACGGCGGCCCGAAAGCAGCGCGATGCAGGCCCGCGCGGTGGTCTCGTCCTCAGCCTTGGGCAGGATGCGCGCGCCTGCGCCAACCACGGTATCGCCTGCAAGGATCAGGCAGCCGGGCGCCAATGCCGCCGCCGCACGCGCCTTTTCAGCGGCCAGCCGCACCGCATGGGCGCGGGGCCGCTCAGCCTTGAGCGGGGATTCGTCGATGTCTGTGGCAACGACACGGTCAGGCACCACGCCCAACCGGCCCAGCAGTTCAAGCCTGCGCGGGCTGGCCGATGCCAGGACCAGTGCGGGAGAATTTGGAAAAGCGGGCGAACTGTCGCCCGCCATCAGAAGCCGCCGGGACCGCCGCGACCGGGCATGAAGCGGTAAGTAATGCGGCCTTTGGTAAGGTCATAAGGCGTCAGTTCGACCAGCACTTCATCGCCCACCAGCACGCGGATGCGGTTCTTGCGCATCTTGCCGGCGGTGTGGCCGAGGATTTCGTGGTCGTTTTCCAGACGGACGCGGAACATCGCGTTGGGCAGGAGTTCAACCACCTGTCCGCGCATTTCACATGCAAGGATTCCCGCAGCCCTTAGCCTTGGTTGCCGCAAAAGGGAAGGGGGCGCGAATTTAAGCAATCTTTGGTTCAGCTAGCCGCCCCCATGTCGCCAGATATGTTGCCCACTTATGTTGCGGCGCGACAAACTGATACGAAATGCGGATTGTTCTGACGCGCAGGGATGGCCACCAGAGGCATATCAGACGCCGGGCAGCTTATCGGCGCACAATGATCAAGGCCAGATTTTCAAGGATAGTAATTGTGAACATGAGAGCGGCAACATCGCTGGCAACACTGGCTTTTTGCCTCGTCGTATCCAATCCGGCCCGCGCGCAGGACGTAACCGCCGGGACCGATGCCGAGACCGAAGCCGAAGAGGAAATCACAGGCGAACCCGGCCAGATCCTCGTCATCGCCACCCGGATCAAGGGGCAAGTCGAAACCACCCAGCCGCCTGTCGCCGTGCTGGATGAAGAGGCTATCGCTTCCTACGGCGCAGGCTCTTTGCAGGAACTGCTCGCCTCGCTCGCTCCGCAGACCGGCTCTGGGCGTGGGCGCGGCGGCGGTATGCCGGTCGTCCTGCTCAACGGGATGCGCATTTCCGGCTTTCGCGAACTGCGCGGCATTCCGCCCGAGGCGATCCGTCGCGTCGAAGTGCTGCCCGAAGAAGTCGCGCTGCAATATGGCTATCGTCCCGATCAGCGCGTGGTCAATTTCATCCTCAAGGACAGTTTCAGCAGCTTTGGCAGCGAGACGGAATTCCGCTTCCCCATCGATGGCGGCTTTACCGAACTGGAGCAGGAATTCACGCTGACCAAGATTGCGGGCGGCAATCGTATCAACGTGACCGGCAAACTGGAAGACGCCAGCCCGCTGACCGAAGGCGAGCGCGGAATCATCCAGCCCGATCCGTCAGCACCGCTGGTGGCGGGTGATCCGCTCGCGGCCGACTACCGCACGCTGATTGCCGACAGCAAATCTGCCCAGCTCAACGCCACGTTGGCCCGCGCTTTGGGTGCAGGCGCAGGCCTCAGCATAAACGTGCTGGCGCAGCGTGATAATTCGCGGTCATTGAACGGCCTTAACGCGATCACGCTGACAGACAGCACCGGCAGCTTCTCCCGCACCACCCTCGATCCTGCGGCGATCACCACTCGGCGGCAGACCACCACGCTTCAGGCCGGTGCCGCGCTCAACAAGCCGCTGGGCAGCTGGAACCTCGCGCTTACCGCTGATGGTGGCCATGTCGAAACCAAAAGCACCATCGACAACCGCGCCGATCTGTCCGGCCTGCAAGACCTGATTGATGCAGGTTCACTCACCGCTTCGGGCAACCTGCCCAGCAGCGCGATCATCCCCGGCGTGGCCGACCGTGCCTTGTCAAAGACCGACTCGCTCACCAGCCTCGCCACCCTCAGCGGTCGCCCCCTGCGCCTGCCCGGCGGCGAAGTTGCGCTCACGCTCAAGGCCGGGTTCGATTATTCCGGCATCGAAAGCACTGATACGCGCAGCGCGGCTGGCACGATCAACCTGAAGCGCGGCGATGCGCAGGGCGGTTTCAGCCTCGATCTGCCGATCACCAGCCGCCGCGAAGGCTTCGGCGCAGGGGTGGGCGATCTGTCGCTCAACGCCAATGCCGAAGTGCATCACCTGTCGGATTTCGGCACGCTCTATAACTGGGGCGGAGGTCTCACCTACAGTCCCACCGAAAAACTTACACTACAGGCCAGCTACGTCGCGGCAGACAAGGCCCCCGGCCTTTCCGCGCTGGGCGGGCCAACCACGGTCACGCAGAACGTCTCGATTTTCGATTTCTCGCGCGGGGAAACCGTGCTTGCCACGGTCATTTCCGGCGGCAATCCCAACTTGTTGAAGGAAAGCCAGCGCGACTGGAAATTCGGCCTCAACTGGAGCCTGCCGTTCCTCAAGGACTCCAGCTTCATCGCCGAATACTTCCGCAACAGTTCCAGCAACACCACCAACGGCTTCCCGCTGCTCACCTCTGATGTTGAAGCCGCCTTTCCGGGCCGCGTGATCCGTGATGCCGATGGCCGGATCATCTCGGTCGATCAAAGCTCGGTCACCTTCGCCGAGGAAAAAGGCTCGCGCCTGCGCTATGGCCTCAACCTTTCCGGCAATTTCGGTAAGCCTGATCCCACAGTGGCGCAGCGTGGACCGATGGGCCGGATGATGGGCGCTGCCGGTAGCAGGCCGCCCGGTGCTCCGGCGGGCGGACCTCCGGGCGCTGGCGGACCACCTCCGGGTGCAGGCGCTGGCGGTCCTCGCGCTGGCGCAGGCGCGCCCCCTTCGGGCGGTGGCGCACCACGTGGCGGGCCTGGCGGTTTCGACGGACGCGGACGCTGGAATCTGTCGGTCTTCCACACCGTGCGCTTCCAGCAATCGGTGCAGATCGCAGCTGGCGGGCAAGTTCTCGATCTGCTTGATGGACAGGCGCTCGATGGCAGCGTGGCGCGCCATTCGATCGAGATGGAAGGCGGTGGCTTCTATCGCGGCTTTGGCCTGCGTATGAGCGGCAGCTACACCGGCGGTTCGCGCATCGACGCCAGCGGATTGCCCGGCGCCACCACCCTGCGCTTCGCCCCCATCGCCACGTTCGACATGCGCGTGTTCGCCGATCTTGGCCGCAAGGAAAAGCTGGTGGAAAAAATCCCCTTCCTCAAAGGCTCACGCGTCTCGTTCTCAGTCGACAACGTGTTCAACGCCCAACAGCGCGTCACCGACGATACCGGCGCTGTCCCCCTGCGCTACCAACCCGGCTACCTCGACCCGCGCGGCACAGTGTTTGAAGTGGAGTTCCGCAAGCAGTTTTGACCCCCGTAAATCCGCGGCGTTTTTCCGAAGGACAAATGGGGAGTGGGCAGCCCGCAGGGCTGACGGAGCGGCAATCACAAGACAAACGCAAATTCTTGTGTTACGATGTGTACACCTGAAGAATGGAGCGAATAATGGGTGCCAGCACAACAGTGACGATCCGGGTAACGCCCGATCTCAAGGAAAAGCTCGGTCGCCTCGCGCAGAACACCCGCCGCACCAAATCCTTCCTCGCCGCAGAAGCGGTTGAGGCCTATGTGAACCGCGAACTGCAGATCATCGAAGGCATACAGCGCGGCCTTGCGGATATGGCAGCGGGCAGGGTCACACCGCATGACGAGGTTATGGCAAAGGCAGATCGGATCATAGCTGAAGCGAGGCAGAAGCGGGCTGCCCCCCAGTGAGGCAAGTGGTCTGGTCTGACGGTGCTCGCGACGACTATTTCGAGATACTCCGCTACATTGCAGAAGATGATCCCGACGCTGCTGAAAGGGTTGTTCGTGCAATTGGGAAGACCGGCGCTGCTTTGGCCGACTTCGCCACCGGACATCCGAGCCGCGTTTCAGGAACTTACGAAAAATCTGTTCTCCGGCTCCCGTACATCATGGTTTATGCGCTGAGCGAAGGTGACACGTCGCTGACAATTCTTCGTGTGATCCATACTTCGCGCAACTGGCTGCCGGAAGAATGGCCGGATTGAACCACGAATGCGGATGGTCGTTACAGGACATACACCACACGCTCAAAGCGTCTTTGATCGCCCCTGAACCCACGCCCGTGCGCGTTCCATGTTGCGTTCGCGTTCGTTGGTTTCAAAGCTGTCGGCGATGTGGCGTAGCGATACGACTTGCGCCAGCGGCAGCTTTTCATCGAACCGCCGGTCACCGAGATGTCTTCCAGAAAGCATTGCTGCGTGCCTGAAAGCAGCACCAGTCTTGCTGGCAGATGCAGGCGCACGCGCGCATCTGCCCGGCGGCCGGACACTACAGCGGCGCTGCGCGTCCCGAAGGTTCGTGATGGTTGCCCGATCATTCACCAATTGTCGCGCAAGCAGCCTAAAACCCCCGAAACGGACCATGCGGGAAAACCCTGATAGAGCCGGGGAAACGCACCTTTGCGCCATTGCTTGCGCGGCGTGAGGGACTATCTGGACAAGCATGGCAAAAAAGCCCTCCGCACCCCCCGACCGCGAAACTGACCGCTTCCAGGAGGAGCGTGCCTCCACCACGGTGCGTGGATCGGAAAAGCCGGATATAGAACTGGGCGTTTCGGTCATCCGCGATACGGTCAATACACTCAAGCCCAAGCCCGGCGTCTATCGGATGCAGGATGCCAAGGGCGACGTGCTCTATGTGGGCAAAGCGCGCGCGCTGAAGAACCGCGTGGCCAACTATACGCAGGTTGATCGCCTGCCCAACCGATTGCGCCGCATGGTCAGCCAGACGCGCTCCATGACTATCGTCACCACCAATTCGGAAGCCGAGGCGCTGCTGCTGGAAGCGCAACTGATCAAGCGCTTCCGCCCGCCCTACAATGTGCTGTTGCGCGATGATAAATCGTTTCCGTTCATCCTCTTGCGCGGCGATCACGCTTTCCCACGCATTCAGAAACATCGCGGAGCACGCAAGGCGAAGGGCAATTACTACGGCCCCTTCGCCAGCGCGGGCAGCGTCAACACCACGATCAACGCGCTGCAGAAGCTGTTCCTGCTGCGCAGTTGCAATGACGGTTTCATGTCCCGGCGGGACCGGCCCTGCCTACTCTACCAGATCAAGCGCTGTTCCGCCCCGTGCGTGGATCGCATCACGCCTGAGGACTATGGCGAGCTTGTGCGGCAGGCCAAGGACTTCCTCGGCGGCAAATCGGGCGCGGTGCAGCGCGAGATCGAAGTGGAGATGCAGGCCGCCGCCGAGGCGCTGGACTTTGAACGCGCTGCCAGACTGCGCGACCGGTTGCGCGCCGCCACTTTCATTCAGGGCAGCCAGGCCATCAATGCCGAGGGCGTGGGCAATGCCGATGTCTTTGCCATGGCGGTGAAGGGCGGGCAGGTGGCGGTGCAGGCCTTCTTCATCCGTGGCGGCCAGAACTGGGGCCACCGCGCCTTCTTCCCCAGCCACACTGAAGGGCTTTCGGAAGCGGAAGTGATGACCGCGTTCCTCGCGCAGTTCTACGAAGAAGTGCCCCCGGCGCGGCTGATTCTGGTGGACCGCGAACTGCCCGAGGCGGACCTTCTGGCCGAGGCGCTTTATGAGGGTGCGGGCGGCAAGGTGGAAGTCTCCGTCCCGCAGCGTGGCGACCGGCGGCGGCTGATGGAGCAGGCGCAGCGCAATGCGCTGGAATCGCTCGACCGACGGCTGGCCGAAAGCGGCACCAAGGCGCGCACGATGCGCGACCTCGCTGAATTCCTTGAACTTTCCGAAGTGCCGCAGCGGATCGAGGTTTACGATAACAGCCACATTCAGGGCACCAATGCATTGGGCGCGATGATCGTTGCGGGGCCGGAAGGCTTTATCAAGGCGCAGTACCGCAAGTGGAACATCAAGACCGCGCAGACCAACGACGATTTCGGCATGATGCGCGAAGTGATGACGCGCCGCTTCGGCAAAGCGCAGGAAGACGATCCCGACCGCGAAAACGGGATGTGGCCCGATCTCGTGCTGATTGACGGTGGCAAAGGGCAGATGTCGGCGGTGAAGGAAGCTTTGGGCGAACTCGGCATCGAGGACGTGCCGCTCATCGCCATCGCCAAGGGGCCGCATCACGGGCGCGATGGGCGCGAGGTGTTTCATTTTCCCGATGGCCGCGAAAAGATGCTGCCGGTCAATTCGCCGCTGCTGTTCCATCTGCAGAACATGCGCGACGAGGTCCACCGCTTTGCCATCGGCGCGCACCGCGCCAAGCGCAGCCGGGCGATTACGGCCAGTCCGCTGGACGAGATTCCGGGCATTGGCCCTGCGCGCAAGAGGGCGCTGTTGCTGCACTTCGGCACGGCTGGAAAAGTGCGGGCGGCAAGCCTTGAAGACCTCCAGCGGTCGCCCGGAGTCAGCTCAGCGGTGGCGCAGACGGTCTATGATTTCTACCATCCCAACGGGTGAAACGGGCTCATTTCTGAAGTGCACCAAAATGCACCTAAAATGCACCTAAGCGCACCTAACCCGCCGTTTTGGCAGCCAAAGGGCGGATCAACCCTTCCTGCGCAACACTGGCCACCAGCCGCCCATCGCGGGTGTAGATCCGTCCGCGATTGAACCCGCGCGCGCGGCCTGCCCATGGGCTGTCGCAGGCGTAAAGCAACCATTCGTCCGCACGGAAATCATCGTGGAACCAGATGGCGTGATCGAGGCTGGCCGCCATCACATTGCCTTTGGTCCAACTGATATCGTGCGGAAGGGTGCAAGTGCCCAGAAGCGTCATATCGCTGGCAAAGGCCAGTACGGCGCGGTGTGTGCGCTGATCGTCAGGCAGTTGCGCGACCGAGCGAAACCAGGTGTGAGCTTTCGGCTCCTGCGGCCCATCGCCTGCCCAGTGGCGCTGCTCGACCGGGCGCAGTTCGATCGGGCGTGGCTGGAGGAACTGGGCACGCTGCTTTTCGGGCAGCTTTGCGGCGAAAATTTTCCGAAGTTCGCTTTCGCTTTGCAGGCCTTCGGGGCCGGGCACTTCGGGCATGGGATCGGCGTGGTGGCGGCCTTCCTCGCGCTTGTGGAACGAGGCGACCATGTTGAGGATCGGCTTGCCCAGTTGGCTGGCAACGATGCGGCGGTTGGAGAAAGAGCCGCCATCGAGATCGCGTTCGACCTTGAAATCGATTTCGTGATCCTCACTGCCGCCACGCAGAAAATAGGCGTGGAGCGAGTGGACCGGGCGATCATCGGGCACGGTGCGCTCAGCACTGGCGAGCGCCTGGCCGATCACCTGCCCGCCGAATACGCGGCCCACGCCACCGATCTTGCGGCGGCCTTCGAAGCGGTCCCCGCCGTGGTCTTTCACATCAAGCAGTTCGAGCAGGCGGCTAACCAGTTCGGGCGGAGTCGGGTCGTCATAGTCGGTCATGGCAAGTCCGATGGACCGCCTTCCCGTTTACGTCAACGGTATGCGTTATCCGCGAATGCGCCGCACAAGCCGCCAGGCAAAAGCCTTTGCGCGGTTGGTGGCGGGCCAGCGGCCAGGGGCGCGTGGCTTGAGGCCGAGGTTGCGCAACACGCTGTTGAATGCGCGGGCATCAGCTTCAGCAAAGCTCCATTGGGACCGCCAAGTGATCGACAGCGATACTGACGGGGCGGGGCCATTCTGCACGAAATGGGGAGACATTACAGGCACGTAGAGCGCTTCCGAAGGGGAGAGCGACCAGACCTTGCCATGCGGCCGCATATCATCGCGCCAGAACAAGTCGCGCGGGCCGCCAGTGTGGTAGCTTTCGTGGGTTTCATCGGGGGCAAAGCGGGTGTCGCCTCCGGGGAACATCGTCATCTGTTTTGACCCCATGATCTGGAGCAAGATATTGTGTTCGGGATCAAAGTGATAGGGCGTGACGCCATCGGGGCTGGTGACGAAAACGAAGCCCTGCGGTTTGAGCATCGCGCCGGTGCGTGCTTCTATGGTGGGGCGAATTTCTTCCAGCAGTTCCATCAGGAGATCGGCGTATGCCGGGCTTTGTTCGATGTTCTTGAGCGCGGCCCAGCTGCCGGTGCTGGCAATGTTGCGGATGGTTTCACCGATGCCCATGCCGTTGGCGGGGGCCTTTTCACCATTGAGGCCGAGTGGCAGGGCAGCGCGGTTATATTCCACCGATGGATCGGGCAGCGTTTCGGCCAAAGTCGCCAGTGCATCAAGCTGCATCAGGGGGTGCTGGCCGAGGCGGTGGACCAGTTTATGGGGCGTTTCGGGGTAGCAAGCGGCGAAATTGGCGCGTGAGGTCTCATCGAACGTGTCGAGCGGCAAACTGCCTGAGAAGGTCGAAGAATGCTGATTCATCTGCCTAATCCTGTCGGGTTGCGCCGCAGTTCGAGGGCGAGGAGGGTTTCGAAAGCAGTGCGGCGCAGCTTTCCGCCGAGTGCGACAGAAATGCGGCCAATCGGGCGACGTTCGGTCCACAGGCTATCGATCATCGGGTGATCGGGCGCGGCGCAGCTATCGCACCATTGAATGTCGGGGCGGGAGAGCAGCGCGAGATTTTCGCGCTGAAGCAGCACGCCGGGGGAGAAGCGCGAATAGGCTTCGTCGAACGCGGTCTTGAACGAGAAGCTGCCGGGGGCGGTGAGGAAATTGGCAAGCATCGCGATGGGCTGGCCATCAAGTTTGAGCGAGAGCCGTTCAAGCTTGCCAAGGGCGGCGGCGCTGGTGAGCGACTGGCGGAACAGTGCGGCGGTGCCGGGGGCGCTGGCCATTGCGCTGCCGCTTTCACCTTTCCAGCCGCGGCTTTCGAGCGTGAGAAAGGCTTCGGTCCATTCAGCGATGTCGGTTGTATCGTCTTGCCGTTGGAACGCGAGTTCGCCCTGTTCGCTCAGCCGCGTGTGCTGGCGACGCAGTTCCTTGCGCTTTTTGCCGGGCAGGGCACGTTCGAGATAGAGTTCGGGCGTAAGCGGGGAATGCAGCAGTGCGCGCTGTTCGCGCATGACCAGCGCGGCAGTGCGGTTTTCGCGATCTGCGACATCGAACAGGGCCTGCGTCAGGGGTTGTTCGAGCGGCATGGCGGGCATGTGGAGAAACAGCGCACGGGTGGCTGTGCGGTCTTCGTCAGCCCATTCAAAAAGAGCTTTCCAGAACAGCGCTTCGCACCCTGCGCGGACCAGTGGCGCGCCGAGGAATGCATTGGGATGGAGCCATGTGCCAAGGTGTGGGAGCGGCCAGCGGCCATAGCGTGAGGCCGTGGCAAGCGGCAGGAGGCCGACAAGTTCGTTGCCGATTTCGAGCGTGAGAATCCGGCCAGAGGCTTGCGTATCAAAGGCTTCGTAGGCGGGCAGGAGGTACCACGGTTCGAAAAACGGGTTGGGCGTGGTGGCTGCGGCGGCCAGTTCCTGCCAGCGTTTGCGATGGTCCGGCGATGCCCATTCGCGCCACGGATCAAGACGCGTGCGTACCGCCCCGTGGAGTGCGGGGGGCAACAGGCCGGGCAATGATGAGAAGGGCGGCGCGTTCAAAATCTGGTTCTCCGCCATCAGCCCTAGCGGGCAAGGCGCGAAAACTAGGTTAACGCGGATGCAAAAGAAAAACCCCGCCCGGATTGCGCCGGACGGGGTTTCCTCTCCCCAACTTCTGGGTAACGCGCCAGTTATCCGGCTGCGTTGCTCGCCAGTGCTGCAAGCAGCAGCAGTGCGACGATGTTGGTGATCTTGATCATCGGGTTGACGGCGGGACCGGCGGTATCCTTGTAGGGATCGCCCACGGTATCACCCGTGACGGCGGCCTTGTGGGCTTCGCTGCCCTTGCCGCCGTGGTGGCCATCTTCGATGTACTTCTTGGCATTGTCCCACGCGCCACCGCCCGATGTCATCGAGATGGCAACGAACAGGCCGCTGACGATCACGCCGAGCAGCAGGGCGCCAAGGGCGGCAAAGCCGTTGGCCTGGCCTGCTACGGCGGCGATCACGAAGTATACCACGATCGGTGCAAGCACCGGCAGCAGCGATGGGACGATCATTTCCTTGATCGCGGCCTTGGTCACCAGATCCACGGTGCGGGCGTAATCGGGCTTGGATGTGCCCGCCATAATGCCCGGATTTTCGCGGAACTGGTTGCGCACGTCGATCACCACGTCTCCAGCCGCGCGGCCCACGGCGGTCATGCCCATCGCACCGAACAGGTACGGCAGGAGCGCGCCGAGCAGCAGCCCGACGATGACGTATGGGTTTTCAAGGCTGAAGCTGACTGCGAGATTCGGGAAGAATTCGCGCAAGTCAGTGGTGTAGGCGGCGAACAGCACCAGTGCAGCAAGCCCTGCCGAACCGATGGCATAGCCCTTGGTCACGGCCTTGGTGGTGTTGCCCACGGCATCGAGCGCGTCGGTCTTTTCACGGACCGAATCGTCGAGCCCTGCCATTTCGGCAATGCCGCCTGCGTTGTCTGTCACCGGGCCATAGGCATCGAGCGCGACGACCATACCAGCCAGCGCCAGCATGGCAGTTGCCGCATAGGCAATGCCGATCAGGCCTGCGAGCTGGTAGGCACCGATGATGCCTGCGCAGATCACCAGCGTGGGCATGGCGGTGGATTCAAGGCTGATGGCCAAGCCTTGGATCACGTTGGTGCCGTGGCCGGTTTCCGACGATTTGGCGATGGAGCGGACCGGGCGATAGCTGGTGCTGGTGTAGTATTCGGTGATCCAGATGATCAGGCCGGTGATGATCAGGCCGATCAGCGAGCAGTAGAACAGTGTGCGGCCGGTGAAGGTGACCGTATCGGCAAGGATGGTGTAGCTCATCGCCGTTTCCATGCCGCCAAGGGCATAGTCGATGGCCCACCAGATCGCGCCGATCGAAAGCACCGATGTGACAAGGAAGCCCTTGTACATGGCGCCCATGATGTTGTTCGAGCTGCCGAGTTTGACGAAGTAAGTGCCGATGATCGAAGTGACGATGCACACGCCGCCGATCAGCAGCGGCAGCGCCATCATCGCAGCCAGGCCTTCGCCAAGGCCCTTGAGCAGCAGCGCGGTGAGCACCATCGTTGCGCCCACGGTAACGACGTAAGTCTCGAACAAGTCAGCCGCCATGCCGGCGCAATCGCCGACATTGTCGCCCACGTTATCGGCGATCACGGCGGGGTTGCGGGGATCGTCTTCGGGGATGCCAGCCTCAACCTTGCCGACGAGGTCAGCGCCGACGTCTGCCGCCTTGGTGAAGATACCGCCGCCCAGACGTGCGAAGATCGAGATGAGCGAGGCACCGAAGGCAAGCGCGACGAGGCCATCGACCACGGTGCGATCATCGCCGCCCACGGTGTATCCGGCGATGTCGGTCAGGTAGTGATAGAACACCGCGATGGCGAGCAGGGCGAGGCCTGCCACCAGCATCCCGGTGATCGCGCCTGCGCGGAAAGCCAGCGTGAGGCCTGCCTGAAGGCCGTTCTGTGCAGCGGCAGCGGTGCGGACGTTCGAGCGGACCGAGATGTTCATCCCGATGAAGCCCGCTACGCCCGAAAGCACCGCGCCGATCACAAAGCCGGTGGCCGAGATCGTGCCGAGCGTGGCGGCGATGATGACGGCGACGACCACGCCGACAACTGCAATGGTGGTGTACTGGCGCTTCAGGTAGGCTTGTGCGCCTTCCTGAATGGCGGCGGCGATTTCCTGCATTTTGGCGTTGCCCGCCGGTGCGCCCAGCACCTGACGGCTGGTCACGAAGCCATAAACAATGGCCAGCAACCCTAGCAGTATCGATAATACGACAAGGTTCACGTTGGCATCCCCCTTGTGCGTATAACCCAGCGCGCCATGCGGCACTGCACCATCGACGGTGATCGGGCTGCCAGAAGGTGGGAGGGCGGTGCCGATATGGTGGGCAGAGATGGGGGGATTTGTGCCGGGGGGGAGGGTGAACAGCAGTTCGTAATCATCGCCCCAGCGCATGGCTTCATCCTGGCGAGCGGGGGGAAGGCTGGCTGGGAAGGGGACGCTGGCGCTATCGATGGCGAAGGTGACGTTGCTGGCCTGCGCCATGCGGGAGGCGTCGATCAGCAAGCCGTCCGATACGTCCATCATCGCGGTGGCGATCGGGGCGAGAGCGCGGCCTTCCGCAAGGCGGGGCTGGGGGCGGCGGAAGGCGGTGCTGTCGGCGTTGGTCTGGTCTCGAAGCGCTTCGAAGCCGAGCATGGCGGCGCCGACCGGGCCGGTGAGCCAGAGCGTATCGCCAGCGGTTGCGCCGCGACGGTCGGGCACGGGGCGACAGGTGGCGCGGCCAAGGGCGGTGAGGCCGAGGGTGCGCGGGCCATTGGCGCTGACGGTATCGCCGCCGAGCAGGGGGACGTTGAAGGCGGTTAGGGCTTGTTCGAGGCCTGCGAGAAAGCGCGTGTCGTCATCGCCCAGCGTGAAGCCGAGCAGGACGCCGATAGGTTCTGCACCTTTGGCGGCGAGGTCTGACAGGTTGGTGGCGACGAGTTTCCATGCAACGTCGGCCATGTCCTGCCCGGCGAGCCAGTGGACGCCTTCGACCATCATGTCGTGGGTAAGGATCATGGTTTCGCCGCCGAAATCGAGAACTGCGCAATCGTCGGCCAGTCCGCGCGCGGCGGGATGCGTGGCCAGCGTGCGCATGGCGTCGATCAGGGCGGATTCCTTGCTCACGTGGACGTCTATGCGGTGGGGCGGCGATTGGCACAAGTGTGCTTGACCAGTGTGCGCTGGCTGCTTAATCGTTCGATTAAAGGTTCTGGAGAGGAGTCGGAATAATGGCTACAGTCTATATCGTCGATGCCGTGCGCACGGCAGGAGGACGTAGGGGCGGCAGGCTGGCGGGCGTGCATCCGGTGGATCTGGCGGCGCGGAGCCTTGATGCGATCATTGCGCGCGTGGGGCTTGATCCGACGGTGGTTGACGATGTGATCATGGGGTGTGTGACGCAGGCCGGGCAGCAGGCGATGCAGGTGGGGCGCAATGCGGTGCTCGCGTCGAAGCTGCTGCCGCAATCGACCCCGGCGGTGACGATTGACCGGCAGTGCGGTTCATCCCAGCAAGCCATCCAGTTTGCGGCGCAGGCGGTAATGTCGGGCACTCAGGATGTGGTGATCGCGGCAGGTGTGGAAAGCATGAGCCGGGTGCCGATGGGGACGAACGCCACTTTCCACATGAAGGAGGGCCTTGGGCACTACAAGTCGCCGGGGCTGGAGGAGAAGTATCCGGGGATCATGTTCTCGCAGTTCATGGGCGCGGAAATGATCGTGAAGAAGCATGGCTTCACGAAGGACGAGTTGGACCGCTTTGCGCTTTCCAGCCACCAGAAGGCGATTGCGGCGACCAATGGGCAGGCCTTTGCAAACGAGATCGTGCCTGTTGAGGTGGAGACGCCTGAAGGCCCGGCGATGCATACTGTGGACGAGGGCATCCGCTTTGACGCAACGCTGGAAAGCATTGCCAGCGTCAAGCTGCTGAATCCCGAAGGCTTTCTGACTGCGGCCAGCGCCAGCCAGATCTGCGATGGGTCGAGCGCGGTGCTGGTGGTGTCCGAGGCAGCGCTGAAGGCGCATGGGCTGACGCCGCTGGCGCGCATTCACAATCTGACGGTAACGGCGGGCGACCCGGTGATCATGCTGGAAGAGCCGCTGTTCGCAACCGACCGGGCCTTGCAGCGCGCGGGCATGAACATCGAGGATATTGATCTTTACGAGGTGAACGAGGCGTTCGCTTCGGTGCCGCTGGCGTGGCTGAAGCATACTGGAGCGGACCCGGAGCGGCTCAACGTGAACGGCGGGGCGATTGCGCTGGGGCATCCGTTGGGTGCATCGGGCACCAAGCTGATGGCAACGCTGGTTCATGCGCTGCGCGCACGCGGCGGCAAGTATGGTTTGCAGACGATGTGCGAAGGCGGCGGCGTGGCCAACGTGACGATCATCGAAGCGCTTTGAATTTCAGTATTCAAGAAGAAGGACTTATCTGATGAAGCTCGACAATACCGTAGCTGCCGTGGTGACTGGTGGCGCTTCCGGCCTTGGTGCTGCAACCGCCCGCGCGCTGGCTGCCAAGGGCGTGAAGGTTGCGATTTTTGACCTGCAGAAGGAAAAGGGCGAGGCCATCGCGGCCGAGATCGGCGGCGTGTTCTGCGAAGTGAACGTGACCAGCGACGAGAGCGTGGACGCAGGCTTTGCCAAGGCGCGTGAAGCGCACGGACAGGAACGTGTGCTGGTGAACTGCGCCGGTACCGGCAACGCGATCAAGACTGCAAGCCGTTCGAAGGAAACCGGCGAGATCAAGCACTTCCCGATGGATGCGTTCAACTGGATCATCCAGATCAATCTGGTCGGCACGTTCCGTTGCATCGCCAAGTCGGCGGCGGGCATGATGTCGCTCGATCCGTGTGACGAGTTTGGCGAACGTGGCGCGATTGTGAATACCGCTTCGGTCGCGGCCGAGGACGGGCAGATGGGACAGGCCGCCTATTCGGCATCGAAGGGCGGCGTTGTGGGTATGACCCTGCCGATCGCGCGCGATCTGATGGCTGAGGGCATTCGCGTGAACACCATCCTGCCGGGCATCTTCAACACCCCACTGCTGGCTGCCGCGCCCGATAACGTGAAGGCCGCGCTGGCCGCATCGGTGCCGTTCCCCAAGCGTCTGGGTATGCCTGACGAATATGCCCAGTTGGCGATGTGCATGATCGAGACGGGCTATTTCAACGGCGAGGACGTGCGCCTTGACGGCGCGATCCGCATGGCGCCGCGCTGAAGTGCTGGCTGTTGCGTCCCCGCGAAGGCGGGGGCCTCGGTGTCGCTACGGAGCACTGGCGTAAAACGACTGAGGCCCCCGCCTTCGCGGGGGCGCGGGTGGGTTTTGCGGGTCGGTTTTAGGAGAGTTTTGTTGGTCGATTACACGCAGATCCGGCTCGACATTGCCGATGGCATTGCCACGCTGACGTTGCACCGGCCGGAGAAGATGAACGCTTTTACCGGCACGATGATGGCCGAAATGATCGCTGCGTTCGACCAGACCGATGCGGACGACGATGTGCGCGCCGTGATCGTGACCGGTGCGGGTGATCGGGCGTTCTGTGCGGGGGCTGATCTGACGCCGCAGGACGGATCGGATATCTTTGCATCCGGCGCGGAGGTGGAAGACCAGTCTGACCCGCGTGTGCGCGATGCAGGCGGGTTGCTTACGCTGCGGATATTCCAGTCGAAAAAGCCGGTGATCGGCGCGATCAACGGTGCGGCAGTGGGCGTGGGCGTGACCATGCAATTGCCGATGGACATCCGCCTTGCGTCCACCAAGGCGCGGTTCGGGCTGGTGTTTGCGCGGCGCGGGATTGTGCCGGAGGCGGCATCGAGCTGGTTCCTGCCGCGTATCGTGGGAATGCAGAAGGCGCTGGAATGGTGCATGACCGGGCGCATATTCGATGCGCAAGAGGCGCTGCACGGCGGCCTTGTGCGTTCGTTGCACGAACCGGAAGACCTGATGCCCGCCGCCGTGGCGCTGGCGCGGGAAATTGCCGACAATACCAGCGCGGTATCGGTGGCAATGACGCGGGCCATGTTGTGGCACAATCCCGGTTATGCCCACCCGATGGAGGCTCACCGGGTAGACAGCCGGGCAATTTATATGCTTTCGCGCGGGGCCGATGCGGCTGAAGGCATAACCAGCTTCCTTGAAAAGCGCGCGCCCCGCTACCCTGGACGCGTTTCTTCGGATATGCCGTCAATATATCCATGGTGGAGCGAACCGGGTTGGGAATGAGTGTGGACGTGGAAAAGGGGGAAAGCCTGGAGACGCCAGGCGCACGCGACCTGCTGTTGCAGACCGCATCCAACATCATGCGCGAAGGCGATGTCGTCGACATTTCGCTGTCGGAATTGAGCCTGCGATCCGGGCTGAATTCAGCGCTGGTGAAATACTACTTCGGCAACAAGGCGGGGATGCTGAAAGCCCTGCTCGACCGCGATATGGAGAATATCGTCAATTCGGTCGACGCGCTGCTGGCCAAGGACGATATGAGTCCCGAAGACAAGCTGCGGCTGCACATTTCGAAGTGTATCGATACCTATTATGCCTACCCCTATCTCAATCGCCTGCTGATGCGGCTGGTGCGTGACAGCGACGAGGCCGAAGCCAAACGCATAGCGGACCTTTATCTGCTGCCGCTGCACAGGGCCTATAACCGCTTCATCGGCGATGGGGTGAAATCCGGCGTGTTCCGGCCGATCAACCCGGAACTGTTCTACTTCACGGTGACAGGTGCAGCGGACCGGTTTTTTTCGGCGCGGCTGGTGCTGAAGCATTGTTTCGATCAGGACACGCTGACCGAGGGACTGCGCGACAGTTATCGCGAGCATACCGTGGATTTCATCATGGCGGGCATTCTGGCGCACTGACCGAGGACGACATCGCCAGCCCCGCAATTAAGGCGCAACATGGGCGCAGCATGGAACGATGCTGCGCCCATTTTCCTTTGAAAGCTTTACACGTGAAGCATAAAGAAAATTTCGTCTGGTCCGTTCAATCGCAATGAATTAACGCAGCGCCTACCGCTTGGTATCACTTTATTTCGTCCTTGCAAACCAAGCTGGTTTCATGTGATACGAAATCATGCCCGGAACACAGACCCGCCTTACAGACTTCATGCCCTATCGCATGGCTATCACCTCAAACGCGGTGAGTGGCTTGATTGCAGGCGAATACCGCAGCGAATTCGGGCTGAAAATTCCCGAATGGCGGATCATGGCCGTGCTCGGCGATGCCGGGCCTTTGACGCAACGCGATCTTGTGCGTGCCACGTTGATGGACAAGGTGGCGGTCAATCGCGCGTGCAAGGTTCTGGAAGACAAGGGCTTTGTACAACGCAGCCCGAACGAGCAGGACGGGCGCTCACATCATCTGGAACTGACCAGCGCGGGTGCGGATCTGCACGCACAGATCTGGCCGCAGGCGGTGGAGATGTACCAGAAGATATTCTCGGCCATCACCACGCGTGAGCAAGACAAGCTGCGCAGCATTCTGGACAAGTTGCTGAAGGCTGCACGCGCGCTTGAAGGAGACGAGAAGTGAAACTGGCTTCGCTGCCGCAGGGGCGCGACGGGCGCCTGATTGTCGTTTCCGATGATCTGGCATGGTACGCAGATGCTGATCACATCGTGCCGACCATGCAGGCGCTGCTTGATGATTGGGACCACTATTTTCCGCTGATCGAGGCGCTGGGCATTGAACTGGCGCATGATGCGATCCCGCGCAAACGCTTCCACGAACGTGAAGCCTGTGCCCCGCTGCCGCGTGCCTACCAGTGGGCTGACGGCAGCGCTTACGTCAACCACGTGGAACTGGTGCGCAAGGCGCGCGGGGCGGAATTGCCCGATAGCTTCTGGAACGATCCGCTGATGTATCAGGGGGGAAGCGACGATCTGCGCGGTGCGCGCGAACCGATCCGTCTGGCCGACGAGGCTTGGGGCTGCGATTTCGAAGCCGAGATCGTGGTGGTGACCAGCGACGTGCCACAGGGCGTTTCCCCTGAGCAGGCACTGCGGCATATCCGATTGGTCGGTCTGGTGAACGATGTTTCGCTGCGTAACCTGATTCCCGGTGAACTGGCCAAGGGGTTTGGCTTTGTGCAGTCGAAGCCAGCCAGCCATTTCTCGCCAGTTTTCGTCACGCCAGATACGCTGGGCGATGCTTGGGCCAACGGCAAGCTTTCGCGCACCCTGATGGTTGACCTCAATGGCCAAGCATTCGGCCGGATCGAGGCGGGCGAGGAGTGCACGTTTGATTTCGGCGTGTTGATTGCACATCTGGCGAAGACCCGAGGCCTTGGTGCTGGTTCTCTGATCGGTTCGGGCACGGTATCGAACCGCGATCCTGATGGTTCGCCGGGCCGTCCGGTGTCGCAGGGCGGACGCGGCTATGCCTGCATCGCCGAACAGCGCATGGTGGAAACCATTGCCACGGGTGAGCCTGTCACCCCGTTCCTGAAGGCAGGGGACTCTGTGCGGATTGAGATGCGCGATGCCAAGGGGCGCAGCATTTTCGGCGCGATAGACCACGTGGTGGCAACGAACTGAGGCCTTCACTTCTGATACAAAAAACCCCGCAAGGTGCCAGCCTTGCGGGGTTTTTTGTGTGCGGTTTGCTGTGGCTGCGTCAGGGCTTCTTGTTGATCAGGCTGTCGCTGATCGAGCAGGAAGCCGGGCCAAGGATCACGATGAACAGCACAGGCAGAATGAACAGGATCAGTGGGATCGTCATGATCGCGGGCAGACGTGCGGCCTTTTCTTCGGCGCGCATCATGCGTTCATTGCGGAATTCGGCTGAGAGCACGCGCAGCGCCGAGGCGAGCGGGGTGCCATAACGTTCGGTCTGGATCATGGTGGTGACCACGCCCTTCACCGAATCGAGATCAACGCGATAGGCGAGGTTTTCGAAGGCATGGCGGCGTTCGGTCAGGAACGACAGTTCGATCGCGGTGAGCGCGAATTCATCGCCAAGTTCCGGGTAGGCGCGGCCCAGTTCGCGCGCTACGCGGTTGAACGCGGCATCGACAGTAAGGCCTGCTTCGGCGCAAATCACCAACAGGTCGAGCGCATCGGGCAAGCCTTTGCGGATCTCGTTGGTGCGCTTGGAAACCAGGTTCGTCACGAAGATGTCGGGCGATTTGTAGCCGAAGATCACACATGCGGCGAAACCCATGAACCGCTTGAACGGGGTCCAGTCGGGGAACATATCCGACATGTAGAACATCAAGCCACCGATGATACCGAGGACGATCGGGCCGATCATACGGCCAAGGATGATCGCGACGGCCCATTCCTTCTTGCGAATACCCGCCTGCGCGAGCCGCTGCTGAGCGACCGAGAGCTGACTGTCCTGCAGCACTTTCAGCGATTCGAGGAAGCCGCGAATCTGGTCGGTCGTCTGATTGCGGCGGACGATGCTGGTGCGCTTGCGTGCGCTGTTCGTGACGATGCCGGCTTTGAGCTGCTCGCGCCGCTCGTTCAGCGCCTTGACGCGCTTGGTCATCGGGTCGCGGACGGTGATTGCAGCGTAAATTGCCAGCAGCACAGCCGCAGCGGCAATGCCGATCAGGATCGAGCCGAGGAGGTAAACGTCGAAGCCGAGGAGAGTCGGTCCGGGCGGGTTCTGTATCATGGCCTGTCCCTCTCGATCAGATTTCGAAGCTGACCATCTTGGCCATGATGAATGCGCCGATGCCAAGCCAGGTAAGACCACCAAGCCCTGCAATGATCAGGCGTTCGTCGATGAAGAACTTGCCCAGATACTCGGGGTTGATGGTGTAGATCAGCGCGAAGACGATGAATGGCAGGGAGCCGACAATATAGGCCGAGGCCTTGGATTCGGAACTCATCGCCTTGATCTTGAGCTTCATCTGTGCGCGTTTGCGCAACACGTCTGAAAGGTTGGCCAGCGTTTCGGCAAGGTTGCCGCCGGTTTCGCGCTGGATGGCAAGCGTGATGCAGAAGAAGTTGAATTCAGCCGACATTCCCCAAGTGGCCTGCCGCTTGACTTCAAGATCGCCTGATTTTGCTCGCTGGGCAAGCGTTTTTCGCCCCGAGCGGTGTCTGTCGTC
>NZ_NCII01000121.1 GCF_002256775.1 Novosphingobium sp. 17-62-19
AGGCCATGGGCATGCTCAACCACCATTTCGCAGCAGCCGCCTGATCGGCGCAGAGCGACAGCCTACCTCTGACTGCCGCCAATCTTTGCAACAGAGCCGGAAAAATCACCCGCTTGACCCACCGCCCGCATCGCGGGACATAGTATCCACCCGGGTCAATTCTCAATGGAAATCCCGGGTCAACTCTCAACGGAAATCAACAGCGGGATAGCTGGCGCAGTAGATGTCGATCATCGCGGCCATCATGCTGGCCAGTTCGCGCGTAGTCGGTGCATTTTCCCACCGGCTCATCGTCGGTTGGCTGGCCAGCCCCGCGCCCGATTCCGGCAGCTTGCCGAGCGCCAGGCGGAAGCCTGGATCGTCGCGCAGAGCATCGAGATCATCGGCATCCTCATAGCCGCACGCAATCGCGAACACACGGGCACGCAGAATGTCATCCAGGCGATGGATCACCCGCGCTGGATCGCGCGGATCGGCAATACAAGCCGCCAGGCGCTGGCAAATCCCCATCGCGCGCTCGGCCTGTGCAAGCAGTAGAACACCGCCATCCGAGGTAAGCCGGCCACCGTCGAACGCAGCTGTGATTTTATTGCGGCCGACTGCTGGGAATCCAAATGAGCTTGCGATATCATCGTTCATGGCGGGTGTGGCCCGTGGCATTTTCTGCCCTGCGGCAGGTTCGGCTTAGACACCCAGTTCCTAATTCAGATCAGAGGCTTACGCCACTCCCGCCAACCCTTCAGGACACTTTTGGTGAATAAGGCGGGCTAACTTCCCTGTAGGGAAGGATGTTGAACTCAAGATCGGACTCGGCAACAAGGTGGGGCCGGACCATCCGATGATCCCGGTCGATGCCAGCACGAGCAACGGGACCGACGTTGAGAGCCACCGAACATTTTACGCAAGGTTGCCTGACGCCGAACCCTTTCTGAGGGATTTCTCATCTGCAGAATTCATAGCGGTATTTACAGATCCAGAACTTCGGACGCTACTTGCGATCGATCTCAAGGGATCAGCCAAGGCTGTCGCACTTTTGAGAAAATGTGCCTATTCGCTCAAACCCCAATGAGCGCCAATCTCCGGACAGCAGCGTGCGCCATTACGGACTAAAGCCCTCAGCAGCAGGGAAATTTTAGGGTTTAGGCCCCCAAGGACAATCCTGTTCTTGGAGGAAATGACGTGAAGATACTTGCCGCCCTGCTCGCCTTCGGGGCGTTTGCATTCAGCCCGACCCTTGCGAATGCCGCTGCCAACAATCCTGGCGTAAAATACGGCGAAGCTGGCTACTGGGAAGTCTTCAAGAACCTGCGCAACGACGCATCGTCACGGTGCGACATCTATGTCGGAACCCGCGATCACGATGTCTTCATGGCCTTCGCTCCGATCGGCGACATTCTGATCTTCGGCTTCTCAATCAAGGATGGCGCCAATTTCAAAGCAGGCACCCGAGGTGATTTGCGCGCAACATTCGTCGCTGATTCGAAAGTGGAGGATGTGATCGAATTCGAAGCCTCGGCCGAGGTCAATGATGATGCCGGCGGCAACGGCCGGACCTTCTACGGCAAGATACCGGCGGCCGAAAAGTTTCTCGATACCTTCTCTCGATCAGAAGTGATGGGGATCTTCACCCAGGGCAGTTCACGACGATTGGCTCTGATAAATCTGGACGGATCGGGTGAAGCGATCGAACTCCTCCGCCGCTGCGCTTACTCGATCCCGGCCAACTGACATGCGTTATCGATCGATCCTTGCCTCAGCCACCCTCGCTCTCCTCCTGACGCAAGCAGTTCCAGCAGCTGCCGGTGACCAAGTTGACGGCCAATTCTATACCACTGTCGGCCCTTGGAAGATCACCAAGAGGTTGCGCCCGGGCAATCTGTGGGAATGCAGCGGCATCATGAACGACGGAGTCGACGTTCTCGAAGTCGATCACACTCCATTCGCTGATCGGCTGCGTGTGGCGTTTAGCGCCTGGGAGGCTTCGAACCTCGCTGTAGGCGATATCATCCCGGTCTCGACCCGTTTCTCAAATGCGCAGGACGGACCATTCGAACATGTCGAAACGGCTGCCAAGGTCAGCCGGGTACCTTCCGACACTACTACAAGGGTGATCTGGGTTGGCTACGGGAGTTCTGAGGCATTTCTGTCAAGCTTTGCGAAAGCTCGCTATGTGACCTTCCAGGCGATCCAAACAAAGCAGCGTCTTGCCACCTTTGATCTCTCCGACAATGCCGAGTTCGTATGGCAGCTAAAAGGCTGCGCAGACAGCCTTCTCCGGTAAATCCGGTTCCCGTGGGTCGGTATCCCTTGGTCATGTCAAATCTGAGGGATGAAATCATGGCGCACCATCTGCCCGACGCGGAAATCCGCAAGATGCCCACGCTGGTCCTCAAGGCGATCCGCAAGGGCCGGTTCCTCACGCTCACCGATGACATGGTGACCCAGGTCCAGGTTCTCAGCCGCATCGTCAATCGTGCGGCTGAGGCCGGGCACGATGTGCTCCCGCTCATGACCGCCTACTCATCCTTCGTCGATGGGTGCATGCCGCGGCTCGATCCGGGCAAGCCGTGGACCGAGGAGATGACGCAGATCCACAACATGGTCTGGCCGTTCATGCAGTCGGCCTATTCCATGCGCTGCCAGTTCTACGTCGACTATGGCGTGCCCAAGTCGATCGTCCACCTCACCGAGATCGTCAACAAGTGGGTCGCAGAGCGTGAGGCAGAAGCTCACGTCGACCCCGCCCAGGCTGACGCCGACATCCGGGCCGAGATGGTCCGAGTTTGCAACCTCTACCCCCGCCTCGGGCTTAGTTACGGCTACATCGGCAACCTTTGGACCGGTCCTTCTCGTGATGACCGTTCCTTCATGGTTTTCACGCAGGTGAAGTACCCGAACGACCTCGTCACCTTCCAGTTCGGCCACCATGACTACTGCGATTTGCCGAAGCTGCGGACCAAGGTGATGTCGAACCTTGAACGCTGGGCGCGAGAGCTCGACGAGAAGCTGACCGCTGGCACAGTGGTCCTTCGCTCAACCGCCCACCTCGAAGCGGTACGCAAGGCGGCCTGAACACACAGCACAAAACACAAAGGGCAGGAGACCATATTGGTCCCTGCCCTTTCTTGCGCCGGACTGAAAAGCCCTGACCTTCAGCGCTGCTTGTCCATGCCGGCCATCGCCTTGGCGAGCTCGCTCATCTCGGGGGCGGATTCCGCACCCTTGCCTGCCGATACGATGGGTCCTGCGTCACGGACACGGATCTGTGGCAATGTGGAGCTGAGCACCATCATCGAGAACTCCAAGTCCTGATCGGCAAAAGGCTCCTTACCCTTGCCGATGGTCTGCGCGACCTTCGCCTCCAGATCCTTGCGTTCGATCAGGTCAGCCATACCGACCCCGATCGCACCGGCTTCGGGCCTGTCCATCTTGATGTCCTGGAGGCCGGCAAGCTTCCGGATGTTCTCCAGAGCCGTAAAATCGAAGGGGAAGTCCCTCCCGCCGTCATGGGCCGCACGGCCCTCGACCACCAGCGCGGTCGAGATGAGAATGGAACGTGCGCGCTGCAGGTCGGTCCGCTCTTCGTGAGCATTCTGGCGTTCCTCAACGACTGCCAGGCGCATGCCGTTGCTGATGAGGTCGATCATTTCGTTGCGATCATCCTGAAACGAGGATCCGCCCCGATGTATCTCCTTGTCGAACTTCGGCGCGATCGCCTCAAATGCGATCATCGCGCTGCGTTCCAGACGGGATGCAGGTTCATTCACCTCGCCTGCGAAAGAACGCAGATCGCCATCAGGGCCCCAATTTGCGATATAATTGGCCGCATTGGTCGTTTCCGACAGCTCCTGGATCGTCAGCTTTGGCATGGTGTCGGTCATTGTGCATATCCCCTTGTGATCTGCGCCAGTTTAGCTGGCCATCACGCACATTGTAACCCCCGCAACGTCTACATCTAGCACTAACGTCCGTGTTCCAGCTGGCGACATGGGAGATAATGTAGGCAAGGCAGACGCTTTCGCTTGAATGGCACCGGACATCCGGTGTAGGAAACAGGTGAGCACGCCTCCTATCGGAGGTCATGCCAACAAGGGGGTACCCATCTTGATCAAGAATCTCGTCCTCGCGGCGGTCGCTGCCGCGTCAGCACTCGTCGCCATGCCAGCCAGCGCCCAGCAGGCTGAAGATCCGGCGTTCACCGCAAAGCTTCGCGCATCACTGACGGCTCATCCCGAGATCATCCAGGAAGTGATGCAGGCCGCGCAGGCCAAGCAGCAGGCGGACCAGACGACTGCTCTCAACGAGAAGGCCGGCCCGCTGCGCTCGCAGATGTTCGCCAAGGGCTGGGGCCCGGTCATCGGCAATCCCAATGGCACCGTGCCGGTGGTCGAGTTCATCGATTACGCCTGCCCGATCTGCAAGACCGCGCACAACGCGATCGACAACATCGTCAAGAAGCGCCCTGAAGTGCGCGTCATCATCGCGATGCGCCTGATCTTCGGCGCGGAATCCGAAAAGCTTGCCCGCTTCGCACTGGCATCGGACCTGCAGGGCAAGTTCCCTGCAACCCACCACGCGCTCTACGAAGCCTTCGGCAACCACCATGAAACCAAGCCGACCGACGAGGCACTCAAGGCCATCGCCGCCAAGGTTGGCCTCAACTATGACCAGGCCGTGAAGGACATGCGCGGTCCCAAGGTCAATGCGACTTTCGAGAACCAGACCAAGGTGGCCAACGAGATCGGCGTCTCGGGCACCCCGTTCTTCATCACGCGCGATGCAGTCTATCCCGGCGCTGCGCCGGAAGAGATCATGAGCCAGGCCTTCCGCTGAACGCCCAACCGCTTAAGGCGGGCTCATGAGGGGCAGGAGTGCTTCAGGCGCTCCTGCCCCTTTCTATTTGGCCTGCGGCTATGCCGTGTGACCCAAGGATTTGCTGCACCATAGGCAACGCACTATGTGGGAAGAAACCATGACCTCGACGATCGCCCTTCCCCGCCACTCAGCCGTGCTCGTTCTCGGCAAGGCCAAGGACAACGGCTTCATGGCCAAGGTTGCAGATGCAATCCCGGCAATTGCCTCGCCATGGGATGTGAACAAGCCCGAGGCATCGCTGGAGGCGCTCTACGAGGCGCTGGATGCGGGCCAGCCGGTCCGGGTGTGCATGCTGCGCAGCCATCGCACCGCTCGCCGCCAGGTCGTCAATGCTGCCACCAAGCGCGGGGCGATCCCGATTGCCCTGCGCCTGCCCGGCGCCGAGGAAATCGGCGACGATGAGGGCTTTGCAATGGTCGTGGAAGTCTGCGCCGACACCCGGCTTTCCTACACCATCTCGCCGATGCCGTGTGACCTGCACCACCTGCACGGCCCCTTCGACATCGTCGGCGACATTCACGGCTGCCACGATGAGCTCTGCGAGCTGCTGGACCGCCTCGGTTACATCAATGCCGACACCGGCAAGCCCCAGCCGCACCCCGAAGGCCGCACGCTGGTCTTCCTTGGCGATCTCACCGATCGCGGCCCTGCAAACCTCCCCGTCCTGCAGCTGGTCAAGGACCTCGAGCGCTTCGGCGCGCTACGTGTCCTGGGCAACCACGACGAGAAACTGGCTCGCTGGCTGATCGGCAAGAAGGTGTCCATCTCGCCTGCCATGCAAACCAGCGTCGACGAACTCGAAGTTCTTGCTGAGGATGCTCGCACTGCCATGGGCGAGTGGCTCGGGGGCGCCGAGCCACATCTCGTGCTCGATGAGGGCAAGCTCATCGTTGCCCATGCCGGCCTCGAGGAAGCCCAGCAGGGCCGCCGCTCGCGCGGCGCGCGCAGCATGGCCCTCTATGGCAAGGTGACCGGCGGCGTTGACGCCTACGGCCACCCGGAAGCCGAGGATTTCGCCCTCGACTATCATGGCGCTGCACTCGTGGTGCACGGCCATGTCGTCCATGCGAACCCGCGCGAGGTGAACAACGTGATCGCCATCGATACAGGCTGTGTCTTTGGCGGCTCGCTGACGGCGCTGCGCTACCCTGAGAGGGATTTCGTCAGCGTGGCTGCCAAAGGCCGATACTGCGAGCGCGAGCAGTTCTGACAGCTGCCTAACTGCAACTAACACCAGCACCAGGCGCCCGGTCGGAACCATCCGGCCGGGCGTTTTCGGCTGCGCCGGAGAGGTCGGGGATTGGAAACCAGCACAACGATGATGAGGAAAATGCCATGTTCCGCACAACTCTCGATGTCTTGTTTGCCGCCCTTTGCATTGCCGTCTTCCTGTTCCTGGCATGGACCGGAATGCAGTCGACCTGGAACGCCGTGTTCTTCTCCCACGGGGTCTCGCCCTTTGCCATCGCTGTCGCATGGTTCGCAGCAGCCGGCGTCGCCCTGAGAGCCGGCGATGTGGTCATCTCTCACGCCTTCATGCGCTGATCGTCAGCGCTCCACTGGATCCAGCTCATGACCTTCGACAAGGCTCGCGCGCTCATCCACCTGCTCACCTCGCGCGAGCGTGACTTCCAGCGCATTGCCATGCTGATCTACCTGATCGACTGGCACGTGGCGCAAGCGACCGGCCGCCAGGCGACCGACTATGAGTACGACATCAACATTCGCGGACCGCGCTTGATGCATCTCGAACAGCTCGTCCGGGCAAATGCTCAGCAGCCCTTACGCATCCTGCAGGCCATTGGCTTTGGTCGGCTCAACCGCTCCATCATGCTTGATCACGCCACCACCACGGCTGTCGGGCAGGTACTGGCGCAGACAGCCGGCCTCACCAAAGCGGATCTGCTCAAGCAAATCCGTAGCACCACACCGGTGCGCGCGGCGCGGCCCAACGGCCAGGCCGAACGCGCCGACCTTGGCGCCATCGCAAACGCAGAACGCTCGCGACTGGCTGCCTGATATCGCCTGGCTGGCGAGGAGAGGATGGCGGAGAGGGGCAGCCCTCTCCGCCATTTTCATTGGAGCTGGGGAATATTCCAGCGATCAATCCATACGGAGGAAATACCATGGCCCGTTCCACTGCTCAGCGCTTTGCCATCGCCCGGGCGATCGCCCGTCGCAAGGCTTCGGCCGCCACCGTGACCCAGCCTGCAACTCCCGTTGCTGCCAAGAAGGCGCCGGCTGCTCGCACCAAGGCGACTGCAGCAGCTCCGCAGGCCATCCACGTCGACTTCCAGTCGGCCTCGATGAAGGAAGGACGCACCACCGGCGGCCAGGCTTACGTGTCGTTTGCCGAAGGTGGCCAGCCGGTCGTCATCGGCTTTGGACGGATTGCCGATGCCATGAAGCGCGAGCGCCTCGCCAAGGGCATGGCAGTTCGCGAGAGAGGCATGCTCAAGGTCGTCGCCGTTTACGAAGGCGACACGCTGCGCGATGAGCGCGGCAACGAGTGGCGCAAGGCTGCCTGAGCGATGCCGGCAGCTATCAACGCCCTTGCGGGCAGCCCGCTTGCCATCGCCATCCCGGCCTTGGCCGCTCTTGCTCTCCTCTTCATTCTCGCCAAGTCGATCGGCCTTCCCTGGGTCGGCACTGTCAGCCACTTCGCAGATGGCGATAGCGTCGAGAGCAAGGCCTGGTTCCACAGCTACCGCGTGCGCATTCGCGGGATCGATGCTCCTGAATACACCCAGGATTACGGCAAGACGGCCCGCAGCGCGCTGGTCGCCATGCTCGAGGGCCGCCGGGCGCTGTTCATCCCTTTCGGTGCTGACCGCTACGGCCGCTGGCTGTGCTGGGTGATCACGCTGCGCGGACCGGTCTCCTGGCGCATGGTTCTGGCAGGGGCCGCATGGCCCGCCTCGCCCATGACCTGGGCGCTGCACGTTCCGGCACGCTTGCTGGGGCGCGGGCTGTGGAACCGCGCTCTCGCACGCCCGATCCACCCCGATGCGTGGCGACGCCATGGCATGAGCCAGCGCCTCAAGGCACAGCAGCCTTCCACGAAGGCGCGGAGCAAGGCCCCCAAGCGC
>NZ_NCII01000122.1 GCF_002256775.1 Novosphingobium sp. 17-62-19
ATCGCTACCCGCTATGAAAAGACCGATCAAAGCTACCGAGCAATGATCAATCTTGCCGCGCTCAGAATTGCTCTGCGGTAAATGTCCACAGGCCTTAGTCTAACATTTTCTACAGGTTCCGCTGAAAGGCTTTTTAGGAGTATTTCTACAGCAAGCGCGGCGTTAATTTCACTCTGAACGCCTAGGTTTCCATCGCGCCACGCCATATCAGCGATTTTTGCGTAACCATAGGCAATCTCGACCATCCACGCAGGATAAATGTCGCTCTTTATTTTCACGGCAAAAATGTCCTTCTGTTAGGTCTAATTAATGGCTGGTAGTCCAATCGAATAGAGAGTCCGCGTAGCCGCCTGTCGAAAACACATGTTTCCAGGCAGGATTGGCAGCCTAACGATACGCCCCTGCAAACGTGCTTTGCATTGACCGACATGCACTGTCGGAATGACAAACTGTCCGAAACCCCCATTGCCACCGTTTCCCGCCACCACGGAATGATCGAAGTACTGACAGGCTTTCGCTCAAGCAGCCCCTCCCCCACATCCCATCTAGCAATCGCCCCCCCGCAACCCTAAAGCCAAGCGCATGATCTCGGTTGCCACATGGAACATCAATTCGGTCCGCCTACGGGCCGATCAGGTCGAACGCTTTTTGTTGCAGGAGGCGCCCGATGTGTTGTGCCTGCAGGAGATCAAGACGCCGGAGAACCTGTTCCCGCACGAGGTGTTCGAAAAGCTGGGCTACACCCACCGCGCGGTGCATGGGCAGAAGGGCTACCACGGCGTCGCCACCGTCAGCCGCATCCCGTTCCGCGATTTCAGCAAGCATGACTGGCAGGACAATGGCGAGGCGCGGCACATCGGCGTTGAACTGCTCGGCCCCGGCAACGGCCTGATCATCGAGAACGTCTATATCCCCGCAGGCGGCGACGTGGCCGACCGCGAGGTAAACCCCAAGTTCGGCCAGAAACTCGATTTCCTTGAACGCATGACGCGCTGGGCCGAAAAGATCGAGCGCCCCACGCTGATCGTCGGTGATTTCAACATCGCCCCGCTCGAATGCGATGTCTACAACCACAAGGCCCTGCTCAAGGTCGTCAGCCACACCCCGCTTGAGGTGGAAACACTGCAACGCTTTGCCGATGCGCACGGCTGGGTGGACCTTGGCCGCAAGCACATCCCCGCGCCGGAACGCAACTATTCGTGGTGGTCCTACCGCTCCTACTGGCGCGCCAAGGACCAGGGCCGCCGTCTCGACCACATGTGGGCCTCGCCCGAAGCCGCCGCGCAAACGCGCGCGCACCGCTTCGTGGAGGAAACCCGCAAGTGGGAGCAGCCTTCCGATCACATCCCGCTGATCACCGAGCTGGATCTGTGAGCGAATCGCGGAACGTCGCGCGCGCGCTAGATGCGCTGCGCCACGGCTGGGCGATCCGCGTGACCGGCGCGAACGGCGCGCTCGATCTGCTCCCTGCCGAAACAGCCTTCGTCCAGCCCGGCATCTACGCCGCGCGCCTGCTCATCTCCGCCGCCCGCGCGGCCACGCTGAAACTTGCCAACCAGCGCGATGCCGCCGTGCCCGAAGCGCCGGTCATGATCCACGGCGCGGAACCCTTCAGCCTCTCTGCCGCGCGCAACCTCGCCGATCCGGCCGAAGACCTGCGCAGCCCCTTGCGCGGTCCGTTCAAAGCCGATCCCATCGAGGCCTACGATGCCGCCACTGCCGCGATGGACATGGCGCGGCTGGCGGGCATCCTCCCCGCGTTCCTGATCTCCACCGGCGTGGACATAGCGGCGGAAGTCTCCGCCGCCGATCTCGCCGCGTTCAAGGACCCGCTCAACCTCTCGATCCAGGCCCGCGCCCGCCTCCCGGTCCACGCCTGCGAACACGCCGAAATCATCGCCTTCCGCGCGCGCGATGACTTGCGCGAACACGTCGCCCTCGTCCTCGGCACCCAGACCAGCGAGCGCACGCCGCTCGTCCGCCTGCACAGCGAATGCCTGACCGGCGACGTGCTGGGCAGCCTGAAGTGCGATTGCGGCCCGCAGCTTGATGCGGCCCTTGCCCGCATGGCCGAGGAAGCCAACACCGGCGGCTGGGGCGTGCTGCTCTACCTGCGGCAGGAAGGCCGCGGCATCGGCCTGATAAACAAACTGCGCGCCTATGAGCTACAGGATCAGGGTTTCGACACGGTGGACGCCAACGAGCGCCTAGGCTTGCCCAACGAAGCGCGCGATTTCCCCGTCGCCGCGCGGATGCTCGATCTGCTCGGCATTTCCTCGCTGCGCCTGCTCACCAACAACCCGCAAAAGGTCGCCACGCTGCAAGGCCTCGGTCTCGATGTGGTGGAGCGCGTCGCCCACCAACTCCCCGCCAACCCGCACAACCAGCGCTATCTGGAAACCAAGCGCGACCGGACGGGGCACTTGCTGCGCTGAGGGCGAAGGCCGAAGCCCCCGCCCCACACCTCAAACCGGCGCGCCCGCCACGGCCAGCAGCACCAGCGCCGCCACGACAGCAGCAAACACCAGCGCGCGGACCATGTCCTTCACGGTAAACCGGTCGACATGTTCGGCGCGGAATTTGCGGTATCCCCGCTCCGCCGCCGGATTGCTGGCAACCAGCGCCACGTCCAGCGCGCTGGCTTCGCGCTTGAACCAGGTGATCAGCAGCGCGTGCTCATCGGGCGTGACATCGGGATAGGCGGCAAGCAGCGCTTCGACATGGGCGCGGCGCGCATCCACTGCCGAGGCAATCGTAGAACTCTTTGACATGATGAATGTCCTGACATGCGTTTCAATGGCGCCCGCAGGCGCAACGGCAGGTCAGGAAATCGGAGGAGCCCTTGGCGCAGGCCGCATCAGCAGCGGTGCGGGCGCAGGTGGCGCGGTCTGCGGCGGCCAGAAATGCGCCGCCCACTCCAACACCGGCACGACAGGCGAAACAACCGCCACGGACCTTGGCGGAGCCACCGGCACCATCGCCCGCTGCACCTGCAGTTTGCGCTCCGGCGCCACTGCCAGATCCACCGTGGCCGCGCTGAACGCCGATCCGCTGCGCGCCTGCAACGGTGCCTCGAACGGCACCGTAGCGTGCGTCAGCACGGTCAGGGCCAGCAACAGCGCCCAGATCCGCCCGGCAAAATTCAGGGAAAGACGGCTCAACACCCCGCTAAGGTAGGGGCCAAATCCTTCAAAAACAACCTCAGCGCTTCTCGAACTTCGTCAGCCCGCTGCCCAGTGCGTTGGTCCCGATGGACAGCGCATCGCCCGACCAGTCAGCCACGAACACCGATCCCCAGCGCACGCCGGGGGCAAAGCGCGCGTCGTTGCCGCTCACCAGCAGTCCGGCCGAACTGTTCGCCCGCCCCTCGGCCGCCACGGCGATGAACGCGCTATGGTTTTCCTTGTCCGGCCCCTGCACGAAGGCATTGTCAGTGATACGTCCGGCAGCCCCTGCCGACAGATCGATCATGTAGTTCGTGGTCTTGCCGGCGCTATCGTCAAAGCTGGATTGTGACACGTCCACCCGCGCCGCGCGGGTTTTCACATAGTGCCCGCCACGCCCCGCCTCGAACCGGCTACGGCGGATGGTCAGGCTGCCGTAATCGCCCAGATAGATCGAATGCGCACACGAAAGGCCCCGGTCGCAGCGGCCCAGCCGCGTGAACGTAGATTGCTCGATCAGCACCGCTCCGGTCGGGTCATTGGCAGATAGGATGCCCTGCTCGCTATCGCGAAACCACGATTGCCGCACGGTCAGATTGCCGCGCTCCAGCCGTATCCCCGCGCCATTGGCATCGGGCACGCGCACGTTCTGGAAGATCAGGCCTTCCACGCGGGTAGAGCGCCCGCGCACAACCAGCGTCGCCTTGCCTTCGCAGGCCGCACCGTCGAACACTGTCTGCCCCGGCACTTGCGCCACAAAGCCCACATCGCCCCCACCCTGCACCGCGCAATCGCGATAGACGCCGGGCTCGATCTGCACCGTGCCCGAACCATCGCCGATGGACGTCACTGCCTCTTGCAAGGCAGCAAAGCTGCGCCCGGTTTCCAGTACGGTATAAGGCGTCCGCTGGCCCCCTTGCGCAAAAAGGGCACTCGCCGGAATGGCAGCCACCACCGCCACCCCCAGCAGGAGTGCGGCAAGGCGCTGGCCACGATGGCGGCGCTCACGAAGGGCAAAAGGGTTCATCATTCGCATATCCGCTCCCGGCGTTCTCTATGCCGGGATAGCGCCAAATGATTGACAGGCCCTTGCGTTCCACGCCTGCGCCCTTTCGGGCAGAGCTAATCGCGTCAGCCCTTGCTTCCCCAGCGCCATTTCCACCCACCTCGCGTGTGCCGCGCTGCGATCCATGCGAAGGCAAGGGTGGCGGTCAGGATGATCACCAGCCCTACTCCCCGCGCGCTGCGATCCAGCAAAGCAGCACCACCGACCACCGCTAGGTGACTGGCCAGCAAAGCCCAGCCCTGCCAGCGGATCGGCCACCCCGCGCCATAACCAAAGCGCTTTTCCGCAAACCATGCCCCATCGTCTTCGGGGATTTCGACCTTCGGTGGCCGCGTGGTGTAGCGTGGATCAACCATCACCGTTCTCCTTTGGCGGTCTTCCCCGCCGCACCGGCTCTGCCGCCGCCAGCTTCACCCCGCGCCGCGCCAGCGCCTCGCGCAGCAGCACTTCGATCTGGACATTGGCAGAGCGCAAGTCAGCCGCTGCCGAACGCTCGATCGCGGCAAACAGCGCCGGATCGATGCGCAACGGGAAGGCTTTCTTGGGCACAGGTGCCATGACCCCGCCTTACTGGTACAGCGATCCCGCGTTCAGCACCGGCTGCGCATCGCGCTCACCACACAGCACGACCATCAGGTTCGATACCATCGCGGCGCGGCGCTCGTCGTCCAGTTCCACCACGTTCTTTTCCGAAAGCTGCGTCAGCGCCATCTCCACCATCGAAACCGCGCCTTCCACCAGCTTCTTGCGCGCCGAAATGACCGCCTCGGCCTGCTGGCGGCGCAGCATTGCGCCTGCAATTTCAGGTGCATAGGCAAGGTGCGTCAGCCCGCATTCGTCCACGGTAATCCCCGCCAGCACCAGCCGCGCGTTCAGTTCGGTGCGCAATTCGGCGTTGATCTGATCATGGTGGCTGCGCAGCGTCACTTCCTGATGCTCGATATCGTCATAAGGATAGCGTGACCCGATAGACCGCACCGCGCTTTCGATCTGCACGAACACGAAGGCCTTGTAATCGTCCACGTCGAACAGGGCCTGCGCCGTATCGGAAACGCGCCACACCACGTTGGCCGCAATCTCGATGGGATTGCCGCGCAGGTCGTTCACTTTCAGCTTTTCAGACACCACGTTGTTGGCGCGGACCGAAATCTTGGTCTTGCTCATCCACGGCCACACCCAGCGCAAGCCATGGTTGCGGTCGGTCCCGCGATAGGCCCCGAACAGCCCGATGGCAGCTGCCTGATTGGGCTGGATCATGTAAAATCCCGATGCGATCAGCACGATCAGCACCGGCCCGATGAAGATGGTGGACAGGAACGACAGCACTTCGGATTCGCCGGGCTCACTGCCCGCAAAGCCCAGCACCCGCGCTCCGGTCAACACCACCAGCGCAATCAGCGCGATCAGCATGGCATAGCCATTGGCCGCCCAGGCCCCGGTTTCCCTGCTTGCCGAATGTGTCCGCGAATCAGCCATCGAACCTACCCCTCTAAATCTGATATCACTTTAATATCAGATCACGTGGTGGCGGCAAGTGGTTCTGGAAGGCCTTGATGCCAGTGCTTCCATCCGCTGCTTCGTCATCCTGAATTTATTTCAGGATCCATTTTGCCAATCAGACCAACGCTCTCGGTTGAGAAATGGACCCCGGCCTTCGCCGGGGTGACGAAGGCGGAGAAAACGTTCGGAATGCGAATTGCAAACCCCCTTGCATTCCAGACCGAATCGCTCCAGATTACCTGAGCGGACCGGGCCCCTCTGGCGCGGCGCTTTTGCCAATCAAGGAAAAGCGCCTCGTGATGTCGGACCGCATCGGGTGATGCCGATGCTTTGGGTCCGGGTCTTTTCCCTTGTTCCTGACCATTGGGTCCAAACGCGGCATCCCCGATCGATCGCAATGCTTTCGAAGGGTTACCCTGATGTCCGACCGTTACTTTCACTTGCTCGAACGCCACCAGAAGCTTGATGCGGCGCTGCGCATGGCGCGCGATCCGCTCGATGTGCTGCGCCTCGCCCGCCTCAAGGCCGTGGTAAAGGCGCACCTCGCCCGCCTGTTCCTGCGCCGCCCTGAGGCGGTTTTGGCAACAGTCTGAAATAAAGGAACCCTGCCGCCTGCCCGCGCATTCGGGAGGCGGCAGGGTGCGGAGAAATCTAGATGGAATTCCTTTTTGCTGATTGGCTGGGCACGCCAGCGTGGTTCTGGCTCGCCTTCATCGGCCTCGTCGTAGCGCTCACCGCGTTCGATCTTGGCGTCCTCCACAAAGAGGACAAGGCCATGGGCATCGGCGAATCGCTGCGGCTGACTGCGTTCTACATCACCATCGCGCTGGCATTCGGTGCGTGGGTCTGGGCCGAAAAGGGCGCAGACCTTGGCATGAAGTACTACACCGGCTTCTTCATCGAAAAGGCGCTGTCTATCGACAATGTCTTCGTGATCAGCCTGATCTTCACCTTCTTCGCCATCGCCCCCAAGTATCAGTACCGCGCCCTGTTGTGGGGCATCGTTGCCGTGATTTTCCTGCGCGGAGCGATGATCGCAGGCGGTGCAGCGCTGGTCGAACAGGCCTACTGGGTGCTCTACATCTTTGCCGCCTTCCTGGTGTTCACCGGCATCAAGATGTTCTTCACCAGCGATCATGACCCGGACATCGGCAACAACCCGGTCGTCCGCTGGATCAGCCGCCACATGCGCGTGACCAAGGAACTGCACGACCAGCACTTCTTCGTGAAAGTGCCCGATGAAAAGACCGGCAAACTGGTCAACGCCGCCACCCCGCTGTTCCTCGCGCTGGTGGTGATCAACCTTGCCGATCTGGTCTTCGCGGTCGATTCGGTGCCCGCGATCTTCGCGATCACGACGGACACCTTCATCGTTTACACCTCGAACATCATGGCCATCCTCGGCCTGCGCGCGCTCTACTTCGCTCTAGCCGCGATGATCGATCGTTTCGCCTACCTCAAGTATGCGCTGGCCGCCGTGCTGGTGTTCATCGGCAGCAAGATCTTCATCACCGACTTCGTCCTCGGTGGGGCCAAGTTCCCCCCGGCGCTGAGCCTTGGGATAACCTTCGCGATCATCGCTGGCGGCGTGGCGTTCTCGCTGTGGAAGACCCGCGGAATGCCGCTGCACGATCCTGAAGAACCGATTGCACCAGGCACCGTGAACTGACGCTCTTCTCCCCCTCCTCTTCAGAGGAGGGGGCTAACGCGCGAAGTCAAAACTGCCGCAAAACCTCCAGAAACCTATCGCCATAAGCCTCCAGTTTCCGCGAACCCACCCCACCGATCTGCCCCAGATCCGCCAACGTGGAAGGCCGTGAAGCCGCCATCTCGCGCAGCACCGAATCGTGGAACACCACATAAGGCGGCACGCCAGCCTCGCGCGCCAGATCGCGGCGCAGCGCGCGCAGGGCATCGAACACCGGATCGCCCACAGGGTTGAGCGCCGCCCCGGTGCCACCCTCGCCACCAGCGCGCCGCGCGCCTGCAACGCCCGCGCGAGTGGCCGCAGCAGTGGCGCTTCGTCCGCCGTAACAATGCCGAACACCGAAAGCTGATCGTGCCCCCGCTGCATCACCCGTTCATCGGCCACGCCGGTCAGCACTTTCTCCACATAGCCAAAGCCGAACGATTGCCCGGTGCGGTAGACCGCCGAAAGCAACTTACGCGCCACCTCGGTCGCATCGGTAACCCCCGGCGCATTCAGGCAATTGTCGCAGTTCCCGCAGGACGGCGGCGGGTTCTCGCCAAAATGGCGCAGCAGCAGCGCACGGCGGCAATGCGGCGTTTCCACCAGCCCCGCCAGCGCATCGATCCGCACCCGCTCCCCGGCGCGCCGATGCTCTTCCACTTCGGCAATCCGTTGCCGCGCCCGCACGAAATCCTCCGCGCCCCACAACATCACCGCCACCGAAGGATCGCCATCGCGGCCGGCACGGCCGGTCTCCTGATAATATCCCTCGATGCTTTTCGGGCAGGCGGCATGGGCCACAAAGCGCACGTCAGGCTTGTCGATCCCCATGCCGAAGGCAACCGTTGCCACCATCACCATGTCTTCGGAATCCACGAACGCCGCCTGATTGGCCGCGCGCACCGCCGCATCCAATCCCGCGTGATAGGGCCGCACCGGCCTGCCGCTTGCGCCCAACTGGTTGGCCAGCTTCTCCACTTGCGCGCGGGTCGGGGCATAGACGATGCCGGGGCCGGGGTTCTCGGCCATCACCGTCATCAACTGCCGCAGCGGGTTGTCACGCGGAACGATGGCATAGCGGATGTTGGGCCGGTCAAAGCCTGCAACGATCAACCCTTCTTCGGGAATGCCCAGTTGCGCAAGAATGTCGGCACGCGTGTGCCGGTCCGCCGTGGCCGTCAACGCAAGGCGCGGCACATCGGGGAAAGCGTCCATCAGCGGGCGCAACAACCTGTAATCTGGGCGGAAATCGTGGCCCCACTCCGAAACGCAATGCGCCTCATCAATGGCAAACATCGCCACCCGGCCCCGGCGCAGCATCTCAAGGAAATGCGGCTGGCTCGCCCGCTCCGGCGCGACATAGAGCAGGTCGAGATCGTCCGACAGGAACCGCTCGATGGTTTGCCCGCGATCCAGATCCACGCTGGTCAGCGTGGCGGCGCGGATGCCGTTGGCGGTGGCGCTGCGCAACTGGTCATGCATCAGCGCAATCAGCGGCGAGACGACCACACAGCACCCCGGCAGCATCACCGCAGGCAATTGATATGTCAGCGATTTCCCCGCCCCGGTAGGCATGACCGCCAAAGTCGAGCACCCCGCCAGCACCCGCTCCACCACATCGGCCTGCACGCCCCGGAACGCGGAGAATCCAAACACCGCGTGGAGACGGTCGAGCACATCGGAAGGCGAAAAATCGAGGGTGGTAAGGGTCACGCCCCCGCTATGGCAGATCGCGCGGCCTCATTCCACGCCCACGATCACATGAAGGCGGCTGATGCGGCTGGTGACGATCTTCCAGCCATCGGCCTCGCGCCGGTAGGTTTCGTGATAATGGCCCATGCCGTGGAGGACGCGGGCGCCATCCGCGTCCCATATCTGGTCTTCCATTGCGATCACCCCGCGTGCTTCATTTTCGCCAAGCAATTCAATCTCATGGCAGTGCCCATGATGAACGGTGCGCAAGGGTGCGACGGACGATTCGACGAATGCGGCGATATGGTCCCCGCCCGAATGGATCCAGTTGGCGGCATCTTCGGCCGGATCGATCGAGAACGCGCAGGCAGCATCGAACACGGCGTCGTCAGCGAAGACCTTGCGCAATCCAACAAAGTCTTTCGTGTCCATGCAGCGGAAATAGCGGGCCTTCAACTGCTTGATTTCCTCGATGGCGATCAGGCGCGAGACGGGGTCGATTTCAGGCATGTCGGCGGCTCTCCGGTGCGTTTCAGGTGCGTTTAGGTGCAGTTAGGTGCACTTCAGAAACACACTGTTCAAACGCACTGAAAACGCCACTCTTACTTGTACGAGAGCGCAAGTTGTTTCAGCTTGGGAGTAACCACCGGCACGGTCAGCATCGTGCTCAGCACCGCCATCAGCAGCAGCGCGGTGAACGTCTCGTTGGTGACAATGCCCTTGTCGAGCAGGACGTTGACGAAGATGATCATGATCAGCGCCTTGGTCTGCAAGAGCCAGCCGATGATTGACGCCTCCCCCTTTGCCCAGCCGAGCAGGTGGCCCGCAAGCTGGACGCCTGCCAGTTTTCCCGCGACCGAAGCGGCGAGGAACAGGAAGGCCGCGCCGAACACGGCCACGCCACCAACGTCCCACTGCGTGCGCAGGCCGGTGGAGAGGAAGAACACCGGCATGACGGCCAGCAGCAGGAACTGGCGGAAATCGTCCAGCCGATCGCGCGCAAACCAGTGCGCATCGAGCACCGCGCCTGCCAGAAATGCGCCGACCATGAAATGCAGGCCCGACCAGTCGGCGGCAAAGCCCACAGCGGCGAGCCAGACGAGCGAGACATACCAGCGGTCATTATCCTCCAGCCGCCGAAACAGCGCACGCACCGCCCAAGCGGCGAGCAAGAATAGCGCGAGGAAGATGAGCTGCCGCCCCACCCGCTCCCAATCCACAAGGATCAGCGCCAGCACGCCCCAGATCGCCACGTCATCAAGGCTGGCATAACGCAGGATGCGCTGGCCGAGCGGCTGGCGGAAGATACCGAGCTTTTCCATCAGCAGGACGAGGATCGGCAGCGCCGTGACCGCGCAGGCCATGCCGATGCCGAGCACGACCTGCCCGAAATTGCCGTTCGGCCCGATCCAGCCGGGCGTCTGAAGCAACAGCGCGGCGGCGGCGGCGCCGAACACCAGCGGCGTGATCAGCGCGCACGAGGCGGTGATCGTGGTCTCGCGGCGGTTGGCCCAGGCGTCGGAAATGTCGAGTTCAAGCCCGGCCACGAACACGAACATCATCACCGCCCACCACGCAATGCCGTTCAGCGATCCGATCACCTGCGGATTGAACACGAAGGCATAGTATTCAGGAAAGGCCGCGCCGAGCACGCCGGGGCCGAGCAGGATGCCGCCAACGATCTGCACGACCACCAGCGGTGCCCAGTAGTCTGTGCGCAGCAGCCGCCATGCGAGGTAGGGCACGGCAAGGATGATCGTCAGCGCGATCAGGAAGATTTCGGAGGTGCCCATGTTCCGTTGGTAGCGGCACCATCACAGACAAAGCAAGCCGCGCCAAAAATGGGTTACCGCTTAACCATTCCATTGCTCCGGCAAGGTGCGCGGGAGCAGTTTAAGCGCCCCTTGTCCTTCCCCTGACAGCTTGTGGACATGGCGGGCAGTCCGCCGGGTACGGAGATCTGCGATGGGCTTTGAGATGCGTGACAGCTTCGTGCGCCGTGAAGAATGCAAGGAAATGGCGCGGGTGCTGAAAGCGCTGGCTGCAGAGCTGGGGCAAGATAGCAACGTGGCGCTGGGCGAACTGGCGCATCACGGGCTTGGCGCAGCGCTGGGCGTGCTGGCGGGGCAAGCTGAAGGGTCGCCAGAAGTATCGGACGTGGAGGCCGATTATCTTCAGCGGCGGGCGCAATCGCGATTGGCGGCCAGTCGGTTGCAGTAAGTTTGCTTGCCCAGACCAGTGCGCCCCCGCGCAGACTGGGGTCTCGGGAGGTTTACGCTTACGTTCCGCAATACCACCGAGGCCCCCGCCTTCGCGGGGGGGGGCGGTTATGATGTTGGAGCGGGCGGAGAAAAAAGAAAACACCACCCCCAACCCCCTCCTCTGTCCTTCGACAGGCTCAGGATGAGCGGGAGGGGGCTTTGGTCGCTCAATCCAGGTTCGGCCTCAGCCAGCGTTCCATGACGGGCAGGTCCATGCCGCGACGGCCTGCATATTCTTCCAGCTGGTCGCGGCCGATGGTGGCGACGCCGAAGTACTGGCTTTCGGGGTGGGCGAAGTAAAAGCCTGATACCGCCGAAGTGGGGAGCATGGCCTGCGATTCGGTCAGCGTGATGCCCGCCGTGTTGGTCGCGTCGAGCAGATCGAACAGGATCGGCTTGAGCGTGTGGTCCGGGCACGCGGGATAACCCGGCGCGGGGCGGATGCCGCGGTATTGTTCGCGGATCAGCGCTTCGTTGGTCAGTTGTTCGCCGGGGGCATAGGCCCAGAGCGTAGTGCGGACATACTGGTGCAGGCGCTCGGCAAAGGCTTCGGCGAAACGGTCTGCCAGAGCTTTCAGCAGGATGTCCGAATAGTCGTCGTTGTCCGCCTTGAAGCGGGCGAGGTGTTCGTCGATGCCGTGGATGCCGACAGCGAAACCGCCGATCCAGTCACCTTCTGGGTCGATGAAGTCCGCCAGCGAGAAGTTTGCGCGGCCACGGCTCTTGATGAATTGCTGGCGCAGGAACGGCAGGCGGACCGAGAGTTCATCGTCGTTGGGGTGGATCACCACATCGTCGCCATGACGGGCGCAGGGCCAGAACTGGGCGACGCCCTTGGCCGTCAGCCACTTTTCGCTGATGATCTTTTCGAGCATCACCTTGGCATCGGCATAAAGGCTGCGCGCCGATTCCCCGATCACTTCGTCTTCAAGGATTGACGGCCAGGTGCCGGCCAGTTCCCACGCGCGGAAGAACGGCGTCCAGTCGAAACAATCGACCAGATCATCGAGGCTCCAATCGTCAAACACATGGCGACCGGGCTGCTCGGGCGGCGGGGCCTTTTCCGAAAAGTCGGGCGCATAGGCATTGAGCCGTGCGTCGTCGAGGCTGAGCAGCTTTGACGCGCCCTTGCCCGCGCGCGCATCGCGCACGTGCTGGTATTCGGCAGCGGTCGCCTTGATGAAGGGATCGGCCTGCGTATCGGACAGCAGTTGCGAGGCGACGCCGACCGCGCGGCTGGCATCGAGCACGTGGACGACCGGGCCAGTATAAGCCTGATCGATGCGCAGCGCGGTGTGAACCTTGCTGGTGGTGGCCCCGCCGATCAGCAGCGGGATCGACATTTCGGCGCGCTGCATTTCTTCGGCCACGGTGACCATTTCATCGAGCGATGGCGTGATCAGGCCGGACAGGCCGATGATATCGACGCCTTCCTTTTGCGCGGTATCGAGGATGGTCGACCACGGCACCATCACGCCAAGGTCCAGCACTTCATAGCCATTGCACTGCAGGACCACGCCGACGATGTTCTTGCCGATATCGTGGACGTCACCCTTGACCGTGGCCATGATGATCTTGCCCTTGGCCTTGGCCCCGGGCTGCTTGGCGGCTTCGATGAAGGGGATGAGGTGGGCCACGGCCTTT
>NZ_NCII01000021.1 GCF_002256775.1 Novosphingobium sp. 17-62-19
GCAGGGCGAAGACGAGCGGTGCGGCGGTGGTCATAACCCGCCGCCCTTATGGCACAGCAGCGCAAAGGGCAACCGAATGAACCCGATCATGGAGATCGAAGAGGTCGCAAAAGCCATAGAATGGCAGGCAGATCATGCCACGAACAACGGCGCACCCTGCACGGGGCGGGTGGTGCGGGGGCAATTGCGGCTGCTGGACGGGGCGACTGAGGTTAGCAGGCGAATCGCTGCGTGGCCGGGCAAGCCGCTGGAGGACGCGTTGCCGCTGCGGCTGGCGGGCGGATTTCACCATCTGGTGCTGACGGGCGCGGATGTGCGGCTGGGGGCGGTCTATCGCGGGGAGGTGACCGATCAGGCCGAGGTTGATGCCTTGGTGCTGGCGGTGACACAGACCCATGACGCGGCGCTGTTGCCTTGGCTTGACGGGCCGCCGCAGACCAATGAGGCGGGGCGGTCTGCCTCGATCATGGCGGCATTGTTGTGGCTGGCGCAGCGGGTGGGGCCTCGATTCGAGCTGAACGAACTGGGTTCGAGCGCGGGTGTGAACACGATGATGGAGCGGTTCTGGTTCGACCTTGGTGGGACCAGAGTGGGGCCGGAGGGATCGCCCATGCGGATCGTGCCGGAATGGCGCGGGCCACCTCCGCCGGAGGGGGCGGTGGAGATTGTTGGCATCCGGGGGTGTGATCGTGCGCCGGTGAATCTGGCCGACCCTGAACAGGCGTTGCGGCTGAAATCCTATGTCTGGGCTGAGGTCACCGAGCGGATCGGGCGGATCGATGCGGCGATTGCGCTGGCTGGGCAGAAGACACCCGACGTGGTGCGGATGGACGCGGCGGACTTTGTGGACGCGCGGCTGGCGGCACCGCAGGACGACGACTCGACGCGCGTGGTGTTCCATTCCATCGTCTGGCAATATCTGCCGCCTGAAACGCGCGCGCGGATCGAGGCGGCTATGGCGCAGGCGGGGGCGAAGGCCGATGCGCGGCGGCGGCTGGCTTGGGTGATGCTGGAGACCAATCGCGAGACGTTCCGGCATGAATTGACGGTGCGGTACTGGCCGGGCAAAGGGCACGCAGGCGGGGAGGAGCCGGTGATGCTGGGCGCTGCCCACGCGCATGGGGCTTGGGTGGAGTGGTTCGGCTGAAACGAATTGCGGGCTGCCGGATTACCCCTTGATGCGTCGATCGATCATCCGCTCCATCGTGGGCTTGCTATGTGCGGCTTCGGTGGGGGCGGCGGGGTATGTGTGGCTGAAGGACCACCCGGAGCATGATCCGTGGGCGCCGCTGGTGCTCGGCGATCCTCCGGGTTGGGCGAGCGGGATGAAGTTGCAAGCGCTGCGCGGAGATCGGGCGGAATGCCGCGCTTTTCTGGATCGCAGCCTGATTGTGGCACAGGCCTTGCCGCCTGCGGGTGAAGGCCAGTGTTTGCGTGATGACCGGCAAGTGCTGGCGAGCGCTGCGCAGGCCGATGTGGCGCTGGCACCGCATGGCGCGCAGGCGACCTGTGCGGTGGATGCGGGGTTGGCGCTGTGGCTGCGGCATGGGGTGCAGCCGGCGGCACGGCGGATTCTTGGGAGTCAGGTGGCGCGGATCGAGCATTTTGGCACGAACAATTGTCGGCGGATCGGGGGCGGCTCAGCGGGCACCTGGAGCGAACATGCTACGGGCAATGCCATCGATATAGCTGCGTTCGTGCTGGAAGACGGGCGGCGGATTGGCGTGCTGAAGGATTGGGGCGAAGGGGGCGGCGCCGATGGTGGTGACCGGTCTGCGTTCCTGCGCGCCACGCGCGATGCGGCGTGCGATAGCTTCTCCACAGTGCTTTCACCCGAATACAACGCCGCCCATGCCGATCACCTGCATCTGGATCAGGCGCAGCGGGCCGGGGGATGGGCGGCGTGTCGGTGAGGGTCAGGCCAGAAAGCGGTCCAGGGCGGCGTTGACCTTGTCCGGGGCCTCCCACGGGACGAAGTGGCCGCAATCGTGGACCGGCTCTATGGTCAGGTTGGTCACCAGCTTGTCCATGCCATCGAGGTTGCAGGGGGGCAGGGCCATGTCGTCCATCGCCCAGATCACCAGCGTGGGGATTTGCAGCGGCGGGACGGGGGCGTCCTGATAGCCTGCGGGCAGTTCGAACGGCGCGTCCATCGGCGGCACGGTCATCGGGCTGGCGCGATACCAGTTGAGCATGGCGATGGCGGCATCGGGGTTCGACCAGTCCTGCATCAGCGCGTCACGCTCTGCATCCTCCAGCGTGGGCGAGCGTTCCCAGTTGAGCGCCTTCATCAGCAGCGCGCCAAGACCGTGTTCGCGCACCAACGCATCATTGGCGGTATCGCGGAAGGCGCGCATGTATTGGCTGGCGGCGCGTTGCTGCGGATCGGTCCAGAGCAGGCGGGGGAAAATGACGGGGTGCGGGGCATTGGCGATGACCGCGCGGGTGACGCGGGTGCCTTGGCCCAGCAGCGCAACGCCCCATGCCAGCGCGCCGCCCCAGTCATGGCCAAGGATCGTGAACTGCCCCACGCCCAGCGCATCGGCGAGCTGGAAGATGTCGCCGATCAGCTTGTCGGGCGTGTAGTTCTCCACGCCTTCGGGCTTGGACGAGCCGCGATAGCCGCGCTGGTCGGGCGCGATGCAGCGGAAGCGGGTGGAAAGATGCGCGATCTGGTGCCGCCAGGTGCGGTGGCTTTCGGGAAAGCCGTGGAGGAAAATGAGGACGGGGGCGTCTTTTGGCCCGGTGTCCAGCACATCGAGTTCGATGCCGCTGGCGAGTTTTACGCGTTGCAGGTCGGTCATTGGGTCGCTCTCCCTTTATTACCTCTTAATTGCGCCATTAAGGTGTGGGAAGAGGAAATGGTTCTGTATTGACATTGTGGATACGCCATCGCACATTCACCGCATGGGCCATGTCAGCAATATCACGCCGGGTGATCCTGTCCGCGCTTCGGGTGAGGCCAAGGGCAGCATCAATCTGCGCATCGATTCAGGCGTGCGGCAGTTGATTGACGAAGCGGCGGCGGTGCTGGGCAAGACCCGCACCGAGTTTATGGTGGAGTCTGCGCGGCGCGAGGCGATTGACGTGCTGCTGGACCAGCGGCTGTTTGCGCTGGACCCTGAACGGTTCGATGCCTTCATGAACGCGCTCGACAATCCGCCCGCGCCGGGGCTAAAACTGCGCGCACTGATGCAGCGGGTGCCTGCGTGGGAGAAATAGAGGCGGAAGGAGTGAACCTTTCTCCGCCCGTTCCCCTCAATGCCATCCACGATCTTTCCGCCTTCGATTGCGGCGAACCGGCCCTGAACGACTGGCTGCGCCATCGCGCGCTGAAGAACGAAAGCCGGTTTTCGCGGACCTATGTGGTGTGCCGGGGCGATCGCGTGGTCGCCTACTACTGCGTCGCAGCGGGCGCGGTGGAGCGCATGGCCGCGCCGGGCAAACTGCGCTGTAATGCGCCCAACAGCATTCCGGTTTCGGTGATCGGACGGCTGGCGGTGGACCGCACTTGTGCGGGGCAGGGCCTTGGCGCGGACATTCTGGCCGATGCTCTGCGGCGGATAGCTTTGGCTGCGCAAAGTATCGGCATTGCGGCGGTGCTGGTGCAGGCGAAGGACGAGGCAGCGAAGCGGTTCTATCTGCGTTGCGCGGAGTTTGTGGAGTTTCCGGGGGAGAGCAGGACTTTGTTCTTGCCGATTGGGGTGTTGCTACAAACGGAAATTACCGCATAATCACATTGAATTGAGGCGACCTAAAAAAGATGATGCGCAGGTCTTGAAGTTTAATGATGTCTTTACCATGTGTCCAATGCTGTCGGGCAATGTCCTTTAGCTAACCCAAAATAAACGCGAAACTTAATTATCAAAGAGGTGATTTTTATGCCTGTAAACGAAGAAGAAATGGCAAAGCTGGCTATGACGATTGCTGTGAATCAGCCTAACGGTGTTGTAACTTACGATGACTTGCGTCGTGAAGTTCCCAAGATGGTAGTCCTCGATGCTGCAGATTTGGCACTTTCACAAGTACGAAATGGTGAGCCCATGTGGCATCAGATTTTTCGTAACATAAAATGTCATTCTGAAGTACAGGGCAATGCGATTTACGATGGGCGGTTAACGCATGTACGTGATACGGGATATGCAATAACCGCCCATGGCCGTGCATGGATTGCTGCGAACCCTTAACTATACTTAGCTCTGTAACCGGGAGTGAGCCACTTGAGTTCAGTGCTCCCGGTTGCATCTTTGTCCCAGACAAACCAAGCGTAAGCGGTTGTGCCAGTTCCCTTTTGAACTGCTCCATCTGGGTAAAAAGTTATTCTTTCGCTAAAGACCCAAACGCGCGAAGGCGGCGCGTTTGTGAAAATAGTACGCTGACGATTGGCACCTTCAAGAAAGGCGAGCCTAAGTAGCAAGGCAAACTTATGTTCTGCGCACTTTAGGCCTGCCCGCACGAACCCTTCAGCAGCATTGTACGGCGGATTGGTCACGACGTTAGCGACCCTGCGTTCGGCAGTCAGAAAGTCAATACCAGGGTCGCCATATCCTCGATCGTAAAGGTCTGAGCTGATTACGTTCTGGCCCGTTCTCTCAAGCACAGTCGACATCGCGCCATTACCACAAGCACTTTCCCAAAGATCACCAGTGAAACGTTCGTTTTCTACCAGCGCATGGGTCGCCCAAGCGGGTGTTGGGAAAAAATCCGGCCCATCAAGATCTGCGAATCGTTTCGTCGTCGGCTTGAAGCCGCCATTCAGGTTATACGTTTTGTCCATGAAAAACATATAACAGAATCAGTGGGTTACGCAACTTTCGTAAGCTATTCAAAAGACTCGATAATCGCAAAAAGATGCAGCAATAGCTCCCCTCAAGGATAACTCACCGTAGTCGCGACCTTCGGCAGCGGGATGAATTCCACCTCATCGCCCGGCACTTTCGGAAATCGCCCCTCCTGCCAGTCTGCCTTTGCCTGATTGATCCTATCGCGGCTGGAACTGACGAAGTTCCACCAGACGTGGCGTTTGGTGGTGAAGGCTTCGCCGCCCATCAGCATCACGCGGCCGCCGGATTCGGATTGCAGTTTCAGCACGGCTCCGGGGGCCAGGACGACGAGGTCGTAGAGGGCCAAAGGTAAGCCGTCGATGCTGGCTTGGCCGCCTACGAGCATGACGGCGCGTTCGTCGGCTTCGGCGTCGATCGGCAGGGTGCCGCCGGGGGCGAGCAGGATTTCGGCGTAGATGGTGGCGGCGTGCTGGGTTGTGGGAGCGGTCTTGCCCCAGAGGGTGCCCATGATGACGGTGGCGGTGGCGCAGACGTCTTCGATCACGGGCAGTCTGGTGACCTGCTCGAAGGCGGGGGGCACTTCCTCGCAGCCGTCGGGCAAGGCGAGCCAGGTTTGCATTCCATAGAGGTGGGGGCCGCCGGGGCGTTCGGTTTCGGGCGAGCGTTCGGAATGGACGATGCCGCTGCCTGCGGTCATCAGGTTGACCTGTCCGGGGCGGATCGTGGCGAAGGAGCCGAGGCTGTCGCGGTGGTCGATCGCGCCTTCAAACAGCCATGTGACCGTGGCGAGGTTGATGTGCGGGTGCGGGCGCACGTCCATTGCGGTGCCCGGCGGCAAGTGTGCGGGGCCGAACTGGTCGACGAAGATGAACGGGCCGACCATCGTGCGCTGGCGCGAGGGGATGGCGCGGCGGACTTCGAACGCACCGAGATCATGCGCGACGGGGGTGATTGTCTGGATGATCGGATCAGTCATCAGGTCGCCTCAAGATCGAGCAGGTCGAGGATGTTCACGGGGAACAGCGGTTCGGGCCAGTTTGCCAGTTCTGCGCGGGTAAACCAGCGAAATTCGTTGATCATTTCACGCTCTGTTTCGGTATGGCCGCTCGTGTCTGGCGTGAAGGTTTGGGTCGACACGCGGAAGAAGCGTTCGTCGGCGGTCACGGGTTCGCCCGCCAGCGTTGTGAAATCGTCGGCGCAGCGGGCGACTTCGGGGCCGCAGGTTTCGACGCTCAGACCGGTTTCCTCGAAGAGTTCGCGGACGGCGGCGGCGGGGAAATCCTCGCCGGGATCACATTCGCCGCCGACGCCGCACCAGAATGGGCGGCGGTCTGGCGGGGCGAAGCGGATCAGCAGCAGCCGGTCATGCTCGTCCATCAGCAGGATGCGCGCGGCGCGGCGGATGCGGCGGGCTGGTGTTGGCTCAATGGTCATGGTGCAGACGTAGTGCCATTCCAACAGCGTTTCCGTCACCCTGAACTTGTTTCAGGGTCCATTTATCATCACCAGCGGCGGGATGTTCGGCACGATGGATCCTGAACCAAGTTCAGGATGACAGTTTTTGGGGGTCGTCGGGTGGGCGTGTGGTGCAGGGGAAGCCCTTCATTCACCGGGCGCGGTGGCCTTGATCGCCAGAGCGTGGACGCGCTGGCCGGGGAGGTCGCCCAGCGCCTTGTTCACCATGCGCTGGCGGTTGACGCGTGACTGGCCGGTGAAGGCGGGGCTTTCGATCTCTACCGTGAAGTGCGATTCGCCCGTGCCATCATCGCCCATGTGGCCTGAATGGCTGGCACTGTCGTTGATCACGGCGAGGCGGGTGGGGGTGAGGGCTTGCGTCAGAAGCCGTTCGATTTCCTGTGCGATTGGTCCGGTCATGGGTTTTCTTCTAGCGGTTTGATCGCCATGTGGAAGCCGCATGAAGACCGATAAATTCCACGGCAGGATTCACGGCACTGGGCAGCTTTGCAATGCGCCCGGATGCGACGAGGCGGGCGAGTTCCGCGCGCCGGGCGTGCGCAGGCCGGGGTTCGATGGGCCGGGGGATTATCGCTGGTTCTGCCTTGAACACGTGCGGCAGTTCAATTCGGGCTATGATTTCTTTGCCGGGATGACGCCTGAGGAGATCCTGAAGGCGCAATCGCCGCTTTCGGGGTGGGAACGCGAGACGCGGGCGTTCCGGCCCGATGCGGGAATCGATTCGCCACCGCGCTGGGCGGACTTTGCCGATCCGCTTGAGGCGATTTCACAGCGGGCGCGGGCACGGCGGGATGATCACCTGCGTGCGGCAGAGGCGGCGCGGCGAGGGATAAGTCCTGACGAACGCAAGGCTTTTGATACGCTGGCGCTGAACTACGATGCAGACCGGCGTATGTTGCGCAGCCGCTATTCCGAACTGGTGCGCAAGTATCACCCCGATCGCAACGGCGGGGATCGCGGCCATGAGGGGCGATTGCAGGACGTGGTGGAGGCCTACAACCTGCTGAAAGCGAGCAGGCTTTTCGCCTGAAAGTGGCAGAAAACGGGACTTGTCCGCACATCGGCCGGTATGCGGACTTGCAGAATGGCCCCCATCCTGCCATCCCGGATTGACACAAAAATGGTAAAGGCGTGCCATAGGGCACATTCCAAGCCTTGCGGGATCGTTACGAACTATGTCGATCTGCGGAGGGGGCTGTGGCGACCGACGATTGCGATACGTACCTGCGTATGGATGCCGGGGGCTCCATACGCGAGATCCCGGTAGCCCGTCTGGGCATCTGCGGCTTTGGCCGTGCGCCTTCCAACACCGTGGTGTTGGAGGATAATCTCGCATCGCGTGAACACGCCATGATCCGCCGCAATGCCAGCGGCCACTGCACCCTGAACGACCTTGGCAGCACCAACGGCACCTGGTTGAACGGACGCCCGGTGCAGGCTCCGACCCAGCTCAAATCCGGCGACCGCATCCAGATCGGCCGCCAGACCATCGAATTCGTGCAAGAGGCACCGCCGGTGGAACTGCCCGATCCGATGGCGGGCCGCACGCAGTTCTTCATGGACCAACAACTGGTCAGCGCCATGGTGATCGACATTCGCGGCTTTACCCAGCTTTCCGCTGCCATGGGGGAGCGGGCGATTGCTGCGATGATGGCCGAGATCAACCGCGAGGCGGGGCAATTGCTTGATGCGGCGGGCGCGTGGTCGGTAAAGTTCATCGGCGATGCGATCATGGCGATCTGGCTGCACCCGGCCAACGCGCTGTCGCGGCGCGATGTGGTGACCGTGCTGGACGTCATCAGCGGCTATCAGGAGATTTTCCGGCTGGCCGAAAAGCGCCACAAGCCGCCCGCTTTGCTGCGCTTTGGCTGCGGATATAACGCAGGCACGGCCTCGGTCGGCAATATCGGCAGTGGCGCGGCGGCAGACTTCACTGCGATGGGCGAGGCTGTGAACACCGCGTTCCGGCTGGAGACGGCGACCAAGGAATGCGGCTGCGACATTCTTGTTTCGGGTGCCGTGTTCGGCGCGCTGGGTGATGTGCGGTTTCAGCCGCGCACGATGCTGGACGTGGAGTTAAAGGGGTATGAGCGCCCGGTTGCTGCGCTGCCGATGAACTTTGGCGGGGTGGGCGAATTCCTTCAGGCGTTTCTGGCGGCCTGAGCTGGCCCAAGCCCTGACCTGAAACGCAACCCGTTCTCAAACGAAACGAGGCCCCGCGAAGGGCCTCGAAACGTTTGGCGATCTGTGGGCGATCAGGCGGTTACAGGAGCCGCATCGCGCACTGACTGATCGACGTGTTCGGCAAACTGGTGGAAGTTGTCGACGAACTTGCGCACCAGTTCCTGTGCGGTCTTGTCGTATTCTTCCCCATCGGCCCAGGCACCACGTGGATCGAGCAGCTTGGTATCGACGCCCGCCACTTCAACCGGAACTTCGAAACCGAAGTTGGGGTCTTTCTTGAAGGTGGCGTTGTTCAGGCTGCCGTCGAGTGCGGCGTTGAGCAGGGCGCGAGTGGCCTTGATCGGCATACGCTTGATGCCTTCCTGCGTGGCCTTGCCGCCCGACCAGCCGGTATTGACCAGCCAGCACTTCACCCCGCCCTTGGCAATGCGCTCCTTGAGCAGGTTGCCGTAGACCGAAGGATGGCGCGGCATGAACGGTGCGCCAAAGCAGGTGGAGAAGGTGGCTTCCGGTTCGGTCACGCCGATTTCGGTGCCGGCAACGCGCGCGGTGTAGCCCGACAGGAAGTGGTACATGGCCTGATCGGGTGTGAGGCGCGCGATCGGAGGCAGCACACCGTAGGCGTCGGCCGTGAGGAAGATGAGGTTCGCCGGGACCGGGCCAAGGTTCTTTTCCGAACAGTTCGGAATGAAATCAATCGGGTAGGAGCCACGGCTGTTTTCGGCCAGCGAGTTGTCATCCAGATCGATCGTGCGGGTGACCGGATCGATCACGACGTTTTCCAGCACAGTGCCGAAACGCTTGGTCGTGGCGAAGATTTCCGGTTCGGCTTCAGCCGAGAGGCGGATCATCTTGGCGTAGCAGCCACCTTCGAAATTGAACACGGCGGTATCGGACCAGCCGTGTTCGTCATCACCGATGAGCGTGCGCGAAGCGTCGGCCGAAAGCGTGGTCTTGCCGGTGCCCGAAAGGCCGAAGAACACGGCGGTCTTGCCATCGGGGCCGACATTGGCCGAGCAGTGCATGGGCATGACGCCCTTTACCGGCAGCAGGTAATTGAGGATGCCGAAGACCGACTTCTTCATTTCGCCTGCATAGGCGGTGCCACCGATGAGGATCAGCTTTTCGGTGAAGTTGACCGCAACGACAGTTTCGCTGCGGCAACCGTGACGCTCAGGATCGGCGCGGAAGCTGGGCAGATCGATGATGGTGTATTCGGGAACGAATGCGGCCAGTTCATCAGCGGTCGGGCGGACCAGCAGGGTGCGGATGAACAGGTTGTGCCACGCAAATTCGTTGATCACGCGCACGTTGACGCGGTGTTCAGGCTGCGAACCGCCGAACAGATCGGCCACATAGAGGCGATCCTTGGCGCCGAGCGCGGCGATGAAATCTGCCTTGAGCGCGGCGAAGTGCTCCGGCGTCATCGCGACGTTGGTCTTGCCCCACCACACGGTGTTTTCGGTTTCAGCATCGCGGACGATGAACTTGTCCTTTGCGCTGCGGCCGGTGTGCTTGCCGGTTTCGACGACCAGCGGGCCATCGACGCACAGCAGGCCTTCTGCGTTGCGCACTGCATGTTCGACCAAGGGCGCAGTGCCGAGGTTTGCGAACAGCTCTGCCGGTTCAGGATAGCCCTGGCTGGCAAGGGACACGTTCAGGCTGGTATCGGACACTTCTGGCCTCCCGTTGGCGGCGTCGAGGCGGCGACATGCCGCCTGGCGCACGGTTTGCGAATACGAATGCGCTGATTCTTCGAATGCGCATAGTGATCTGCCTTTGCTGCGTCAAATGACACTCGGCAACGAAGTTTTTTTGCGCAACAAGTTGCATATTGTGCAACTGAAGATTGCTGCATTGCAGCGGATTTTGCGTGAAAGTTGCATGGTTTGCGGCCTGCCGGTAGACGATGTTGGCAATGGCCAGCCAGCAACCAGCCCGTGCCGACTCACTCGACGTGCCACGCACCATTGCGCTGGTCGATGATGACCGCAACATCCTGACGACCGTGTCGATTGCCTTGCAGACCGAAGGCTTTGCAACGCGGTTGTACAATGATGGCGATACCGCACTGAAGGCGCTGCTGGACAATCCGCCAGACCTAGCCGTTTGCGATATCAAGATGCCCCGTATGGATGGCCTGGAACTGCTGCGCCGCCTGCGTGAAAAGAGCGATTTGCCGGTGATCTTCCTGACCAGCAAGGATGATGAGTCTGACGAAGCGCTCGGCCTTTCAATGGGTGCGGATGACTATATCGCCAAACCGTTCAGCCAGCGGCTGCTCGTGGCGCGGATCAAGGCGATCCTGCGTCGCAGCGATATTGTGCGGCGCGAAGCGGAGGCGGAAGAGACACTGAATGCAGAGCCGTTGCCCGATCCAATCCGGCGGGGCCGGCTGGTGATGGACCCGGCGCGTCATGGCGTGACATGGGACGGGGCGGCGGTTTCATTGACCGTCACCGAGTTCCTGATTCTGGAGGCACTGGCCATGCGCCCCGGCGTGGTCAAGACGCGCAATGCGTTGATGGACGCCGCCTATCACGACGACGTGTTCGTCGACGATCGAACTATCGACAGCCATATCAAGCGTCTGCGTCGCAAGTTCCGGGCCGTGGATGGTTGCTTTGGTGCAATCGAAACGCTCTATGGAGCAGGCTACAGCTTTGCCGACGAGTGATTTTAACGCGATGCGCGGTCGGCGGTTGCGCAGTTTGTGGCGCATTCGCGGCGTCTCGCTGACCACGCGCATCCTGTTCGTCAATGTCATCGCGCTGGCATTGTTGGCAGGCGGGTTCTTCTATCTCGACAGCTATCGCAAGCAGCTGATCGAAGAGCGCTACAAACTGGCGCGGGCTGAAGTAGAGATTGCAGCCGACGGCCTTGTCGGTGCAGATATGGCCGCACGCAAGGCGCTTTTGGCTCGGATCGGCACCGAGCAGGTGCTCCGGCTACGGCTTTATGATGGCGAAAGCCAGTTGCTGGCCGACAGTTTTTTGGAAGCGCCACCATCGTTCAAGCTGATCGATCCCGAAAGCGAGCCTTGGTATCAGCAGGCGGCGCGATTGCTGGACCGTGGAGTGGATTTCATCGTCAACGCGCCCACCATCAAGCGATACAGCGATACGGCTGAACGCCCTGCGGGAAGCTGGCCCGAGATACAGGCTGCGCGCGTATCGGGGCGCACCGAGGTTTATCTGCGCTATGCTCCCGACCGCACGCCGGTGATCACGGCGGCAACACCGGTGGGCGATACAGACGAAGTTTTGCTGTCCCTCCGCAATGCGCTCGACGTGACGCAAGCGGTGCGCGATGCGCGCCAGACGCTGGTGATCATCATCGGGCTGGCCTTGCTGCTTTCGGTGCAGCTCTCGCTCTATCTGGCGCGGACCATTGTGCAGCCGTTGCGTGCGTTGGTCCGGGCAGCTGTCCGGGTTCGGCTGGGGCGTGAGCGCGAGGTGGTGGTGCCGCGTTTGCCTGACCGTGGTGACGAGATCGGCCTGCTCGCCCGCGCTGTGTCCGACATGACCACTGCACTGCGCCAACGCATCGATGCGGTGGAAACCTTTGCCGCTGATGTGGCACACGAATTGAAAAACCCGCTCGCTTCGCTTTCCAGCGCGCTGGAGACGATGGAGCGGGTAGATGATCCTGCGCTGCGCCGTCAGCTTGCCGGTATCGCTGCCCATGATGTGCAGCGCATTGACCGGCTGATTACCGAAATCGCCGACGCCAGCCGGATCGACGCCGAACTGAGCCGGGCGACTTTCGAGCCGGTTGATCTTGCCGCGCTGGCTTCGCAAGTGGTGGGCGCGCGCGATGTGCGGACGGGTGCCTCTATTCCGATCCGCTTGCGACGCGAGGGTGGCGATACCGTGGTGCCCGGCGATGCCGCCCGGCTGGAGCGAGTGCTGGAGAACCTGCTGGACAATGCGGTTTCGTTTTCACCACTGGACGGCGTGGTTGAGGTGGTGGTGTGGGGTGATGGCGATGCCGCGCATGTCGCCGTAGCGGACAATGGTCCGGGCATTCCCAAGGGCGAGCGGCAAAAGGTGTTCGAGAGATTCCATTCGGTGCGCCCGACCGAGGAGGCTTTCGGTGCGCACAGCGGTCTTGGCCTGGCTATCGCGCGCACCATTGCCGAGGCGCATGACGGGACGCTGGCCATTGGCGACCGGCCAGACGGCAAGCCCGGCGCATGGCTGGTATTGAGCGTGCCGCTTGACGCGGAGGGGAATGAATGAGCCGCGCGCTGCAATATGGCTGCGTGGCCATTGGCGGCCGCGGCGTGCTGATCGAAGGTCCGCCGGGGGCCGGAAAATCGAGCCTTGCGCTCGCGCTGATAGATCGCGGAGCCATGCTGGTGGGCGATGATGGTGTGATGCTGGATGTGCACGAAGGCAGGTTGATCGCTGCGCCGCATCAACAGATCGCTGGCAAGCTGGAAGTGCGCAATGTGGGGCTGATCGACTGTGCGGTTTCTCCGCCTGTGCCCGTAGCGCTGGTGTTGCGGTTGGATGATAAGGCGCCACGTTTTGTTGAGGAGGCCGACCGCGTGGACGTTGACGGCGTGAACTTGCCAATGATCCGGCTTTGGCCAGACAGCCCGGTGCTGGCCCTGCGCGCCGAGATTGCGCTGAAAGTTCACGGGTTACCGATTTCCTGATGGGGGACAGGCCGTTATTGCGGACTTTCCAAGTGCGACGCTAGAGCGCATGGCTAGGACACGATGACGGACGACTCTTCACCGCAGCGCATTTTGCTCGTCACCGGCCTGCTGGGTGCGGGGAAGACGACCGCGCTGCGCACGTTGGAGGATGTTGGCTGGGAAGCGATCGACAATTTTCCGATCCGCCTGCTTGATCGCCTGCTTGAGACCGAGCCGGGTTCTGCCCGGATGGAATCAAGCGGGCCAATGACCATCGGTTTCGACACGCGCACGCGTGGTTTTGATCCGACGCGGACAATCGATCTGGTCAAGAAGCTGTCGCAGCGCAAGGATTTGCAGGTCACCACGCTGTTCCTCGATTGCGCCGGGGCTGAGCTTGAGCGCCGGTACAACGAGACTCGCCGCCGCCATCCGATGAGCGAGGACAAGCCAGCTGCCACCGGGATCATGGCAGAGCGTGAACTGCTGGAGCCGCTGCGCCGCTGGGCGGATGTGGTGATTACCACCACCAGCTTTACCAGCAACGATCTGCAGGCAGCGATTCGCGCGCAATTCGGGTCTGAAACACCATCGCAACCGACGCTGACGATCAGCAGTTTCGGTTTTTCACGTGGCACCCCGCCGCTGGCCGATCTGGTTTTCGACATGCGCTTTCTGGCCAATCCGCACTGGGTCGATGCGCTGCGTCCACAGACTGGTCAGGACGTGGCAGTGGGGGCCTATATCCGCGAAGACCCTGCATTTGCTGACGCTTTTGCCCGGATTCGCGATCTGCTGCTGCTGCTGCTGCCGCGCTATCAGGAGCAGGGCAAAGCCTATGTTCACGTGGCCTTCGGGTGCACAGGGGGCAAGCATCGTTCGGTGTTCATGGCAGAGCAAATTGCTTCCGCCTTGCGCACGGCGGGATTTTCACCCACATTGCTGCATCGCAACCTCGCGTCGCGGGCGGCAGATCTGCTTGAAGGCCAAAAACTTTGATGCAGTCGGTCCGTAGAGCGCGAGGAAAAAGACGTATGGGTGGGGCAGCACTGGAAGCCATGTATTTCGATTCCCAGTCGTCTTGCGTGCCATGCATTTTTGCCAAGCCTGCGTTCATCACGCACATGGCAGGATGCCCGGCTGCACTTCGGAGCCTGCCCCGTTCATGATCGGTCTTATTCTCGTTACCCACGGCGCCCTTGCCGACGAATTCATCCACGCGATGGAGCATGTCGTCGGCCGACAAAGCGATGTCATTGGCGTGTGCATCGGCCCCAACGATGACATGGAAAAACGTCGCAAGGAAATTGCGGACGCCATCAAGCGAGTCGACAGCGGCGAGGGTGTGATCATCCTGACAGACCTGTTCGGCGGTACCCCATCAAACCTTGCGATCTCGCTGATGGAGGCGGGCCGGGTCGAGGTGATTGCCGGTATCAACCTGCCCATGCTGATCCGCCTTGCCAAGGCACGAGGCTGCATGGGCGTTAAGGAAGCGACAGCGGCGGCACGCGATGCCGGACGCAACTACATAACGATCGCTTCCGAGTTTCTCGGACAGGATGCATGAGATGTCGGATCAGGGCTATGTCACCCGCGAAACGGTGACGATCGTCAACCAGCGCGGACTTCACGCCCGCGCGAGTGCCAAATTCGTGAACGCGGTGGCGAAGTTGCCCGCCGGGTTTGATGTGATCGTGGCCAAGGACGGTACCGATGCAGCGGGCGGATCGATCCTCGGCCTGATGATGCTGGGCGCGGCCAAAGGCGATACGGTGGATGTATCCGTTGCCGGGCCTGAGGGTGAGGCCGATGCCATCCTGATGAAGCTGACCGGGCTGATCAAGGACGGCTTCGGGGAAGATTGAGCCTCTTGCCGCAATGCCGGGACTGCCGCATGGGAACGGCATGACGCGCAAGATCATCACCGGCTATTCCAACCCCACGGTAAAGTTCGTCCGCAGCTTGCGGGAAAAGAAGCATCGGCGGCGCGAACGCAAGTTCCTGGCCGAGGGTTTGCGCCTGCTGACCGACGCACGCGAGAGCGGGCGTCTGCCGGAAATCCTGCTGATGGCGCAGGGGCGCGAGGGGCATCCGTTGCTTGATGACCTTGAAGCGGCAGTGGACGCGGCAGGTGGCGAAGTCATCGAACTGCCGCTGGATATTCTTTCCAAGGTTACCGGCAAGGAAAACCCGCAGGCTGTCGCCGGGGTCTTTGCCGAATGGGACACCTCGATCCAGCTGATCAATCGCAACGCCGCGCCGATCTGGTTGGTGGCGCACGCCATGCGTGATCCAGGCAATCTGGGCACGATGTTGCGCACGGCCGATGCGGTGGGGGCAGGCGGGCTGATCCTGATCGACGATTGCGTCGATCCGTTCTCGGTAGAGGCGGTGCGCGCGAGCATGGGCGCGATTTTTACCGAGCGGCTGGCGCAGGCGCGGTGGGATGAATTCTTCGCGTGGCTGCACGAAGGTGAAGGGCAGCTTGTGGCGGCATCATTGCGTGAGGCCGTGCCCTATCGTGGCGCACCTTATGCTGCGCCGTGCTTCGTCATGGTCGGCAACGAATCGCGCGGGTTGCCTGAAGACTATGAGATGGCCTGTGATCTGCGCGTGACCATGCCGATGAAGGGGCGGGCGGACAGTTTGAACGCTGCCGTGGCAGGGGCCGTTCTGGCCTATGAAGTCTTGGCAACGCTGGAAGCCTGAATAGCAACGTACTGTCCGGTTAATCCTTCGGTCAGTCGCATGGGGTTATAGAGTGGCCATGCGCTCGGCCCTTGCCTCGATTGTCCTGTCAGCCGCCTTGTTGGGCAGCTGCGCCACTGCACCGACTGCCTCGGAAGGATTGGCGGGCACGCGCTGGACCATCGTGCGCATTGATGGCGCGCCACCGGTTGCCCCGGATAAGGCGACGATGCGTTTTGATGACGTACGCTTGGGTGCAAATGTCGGCTGCAATGGTATTGGTGGTGACTATCGCGTGGAAGCCGGGCGTTTGCTTGCAGGCCCGCTGATGGCAACGCGGATGTACTGTGAAGGGCCGGTCTGGCAGCAGGAAGAAGCGGTTAACGCTTTGCTCTCAGCTGCGCCGGAAATGCAGCGCACGGGTTCCACCATGCGACTGGTTTCGGGCGGACACGCGCTCGATCTTCAGCTTGAGGTCGACTGATCAATCCCCAGCTATGAATGCGGTAATGCGCCACGTTCCGTCCTGCGGTTCGGCAATCAGGCGGTAGTCGAGCAGGCTGCGCAACTTTTCGGTTTCTACCCAGCCTTGCTGTCCGTTGCGGAGCGCTACCCGCGTGGAAGGGGCCTTTGGATCGAAGCCCATCGGGTCGATCCCGACAATGAACCAGCCTACGGGGCTGATGGCCTTGCCATCGAGTTTGTCGCGCAAGGGCGTCTGATCGCCCATTACGAGCATCGCATTGTAGCTGTCGATGTCCTCAGGCACATGCCAGAATACCCATGGCATCGCGGCGAGGCCGCCCTCCATTGCGCAACCCAGCGGCAGGATCGCGTCAAGTTCCTGCCATAAACCAGTCTTTGGATCGGCAAGGCGCTTCTTCAGTTCCGCTGTGCCGCTGCCGCCGCCATAGTCGAGCGCAATGTCCGGCGCGGCAAGCGTTGCCAGTCCATCGGCATCGCGCGTCTGGATGGCGGTGACGAGCGCCTTGCGGAACGCTGGCCACCCGGGCTGGACTGAACAGTCGTCCTGCGGGGCGTAGCGCACTCCAGCAAACACTTCCGGCACTTCCGCAATCACTGAAGCAGAGGCACTGGGTTCAGGCTGAGGCGGAGGGGCAAGGCAGGGCGCTGGTTCTACCGGTGCGACAGCGGCCGCCGAAGCAGAAGGTTCAGGCTGCGGTTCGCTGTCGCACCCCGCCAGCGCCATCGCGGCGGCAAAGGAAACGATGCAAGACCGATGCCCCCTGTTCATTCCGCCGCCACGTCTCCTTCATCGTTGGCAACTGCTGCCAGCGCCGCTGGTTCCGCATCGGCATAGCGCGGTGCGGCTTCGACCAGCGGCACTTCTTCCAATTCACGCTTGCCGATCTCGATATGCTTGTCTTTCAGGCGACGCCCGGCTGACAGCACGTTGCGTTCAAAGCTGCCGACAAACTTGTTGTAATTGCTGACCGCGCTGTCGAGCCCGTTGCCGACCCGCTTGAGGTGTTCGGCTGCGACGGCAAGCCGGTCATAGAGTTCGCCGCCCATTTTGCCGATTTCGCGGGCCTCACGGGCCAAGCCATCCTGCCGCCAGACCTGCGCCACAGTGCGCGCGATGGCGACAAGGTTGGTGGGGCTGGCGAGCAGCACGCGGCGCTCGAACGCAAAGTCCCACAAGCCGGGGTCACGCTCCAGCGCGGCAGCAATGAAGTGTTCGCCGGGAACGAACATCAGCACATAGTCCGGCGCTTCCTCGAACTGCGATTGGTAGGATTTGGCCCCAAGCGTCTGGATGTGGTTGCGCATCGACTGGACGTGGGCGTTCAGCGCGATCTTGCGGGTGTCGTCATCCTCGGCCTCGAACGCATCCTGATAGGCGTTGAGCGAGACCTTGGCGTCGATCACCAGCAGCTTATTGCCCGGCACGCGCACGATGGCATCGGGACGCAAGCGACCTTCGTCGGTATCGACCGAATGTTCGGTGACGAAATCGGTGTGTTCGGCAAGGCCGCACTGTTCCAGCACATTGCGCAGTTGCAATTCTCCCCAGCGACCGCGCGTTTTGGGCCCGTTGCGCAGGGAGTTGCCAAGCTGCGCCGCAGCGGCGCGCACGGCTTCCTGCCCATCGCGCATCGACTGGATCAGGCCGGTCAGATTGCCGAACGCATCGACGCGCTCCTTCTCCAGCTTGCCAACCTGCTCTTCATAGCTGCGCAGCCGCTGATCGACCGGGGCGAGCAACGATTTCAGCCGCTCGGCGCTGGTCTTTTCGCTTTCTTCAAACCGCGATTGTGCGCGCGCAAGGAACGTCTCCTGCGCCTTTTCCAGCACCTTGTTGCCGGCGTTCTCGAATTCCTTGCGCAGCGCTTCCTGCGCCGCAATCAGCAGACGCTTCTGTTCGGCAAAGTTTTCGGCATCGGCTTTCATGCGCTCAACCGCTGTGCGGAAGCTGTCGCGCTCGTCGCGAATGCGGATGAGTTCGGCGCGCACCACTTCAGCATCGGCAGCGCTCTGGCGGGCAGCGGCAAGGGCAGGCGCAAGTTCATCGCGGTGGCGGCGCACGTCCTGCAATTCGGCAAGGCCTGCTTCGAGCGCCTTTGCCCGTTCGCTCATGGCCGCAAGGTCAACCGTCATCGCCTTGACCGTGCCTTCGTGCGCCTTGGCTTCGGCATCGCGGCTATCGGCCCGTGCGCGCCATTCGGCCACGGGGCGCGAGCCAAAGAACCAGCCGACGGCAAGGCCAGCCAGAAGGACAAGGATCACGACGAGAATCAGAACGGGGTCCACGCTTGCTCCAATACAGAACGAAGCATGAACTTAACTTAGGTGGTGCCCCAAGGCAACCAGCCTTGGGGCAACTATCCTCAGGCGTATTTGCGCAGCTTTTCCAGCTTTTTGAGCGCGATGCCGCGCTTTAGGCGCGAGAGGTGGTCGATGAACAGGATGCCTTCGAGGTGGTCCATTTCGTGCTGGAGGCACGTGGCCATCAGATCGTCCATCTCTTCTTCGTGGATGCTGCCATCCAGATCCTGCCAGCGCGCGCGGATGCGGGCGGGGCGTTCGACCTCGGCATAGATCTCGGGCACCGAGAGGCAGCCTTCCTGATAGAGGCGCAGATCGTCTGAAGGATCAAGAATTTCGGGATTGATGAACACGCGGGGTTCACGCTTGGTGGGCGTGTGGTGATGGTGGTGGCCATCGTGATCGCAAGCCACTGGCTCTGCGTCCGGGTCTTCGGGCTGAAGATCGATCACCAGCACGCGCAACGGCACGCCCACCTGAATGGCGGCCAGGCCAATGCCGGGGGCGTCGTACATCGTCTCGAACATGTCGGACACGAGCGTGCGCAGTTCGTCATCGAACTTTTCGACGGGGACGGAGACCTGCTTCAGGCGCTGGTCGGGGACTTCGATGATTTCGCGGATAGCCATTGGGGGCAGATAGTGAATGTGGGGGGGAGTCGCAAGGCTGTCACGCAAAGGCAGCGCTCACCCGCGCAGCCGCAGTTTTCACCCCACCGGCCTTCTCGCCCGGAGCGCCTGCGCCAGCGTGCCTTCGTCCAGATAGTCCAACTCGCCGCCCACCGGCAGGCCATGCGCCAGTTGCGTCACCCGCACCGTCGCGCCTTCCAGTCGCTCGGCAATGTAATGCGCGGTGGTCTGGCCCTCCAGCGTGGCGTTCATGGCAAGGACGACCTCATCGACCCCGCCCTGCGCCACACGATCCAGCAACTGCCCGATGGTCAGGTCTTCGGGCCGCACGCCTTCCAGCGCCGAAAGTCGGCCGCCCAGCACGTGGTACTTGCCCGTGAACAGCCGCGCGCGATCAAGCGCCCAGAGGTCCGCCACTTCCTCGACCACGCAGATCGAACGCTGATCGCGCCGGGGATCGGTGCAGATGCCGCAGGGGTTGGTGGTATCCACATTCCCGCACGTGTCGCATTCGACGAGCAGGTCCTGCACTTGGGTGAGCGCGGCCAGCAGTTGTGGCAGCGCCGTCTCACGCCGTTTGATCAGCCACAGCACCGCGCGCCGGGCCGAGCGGGGGCCAAGCCCCGGTAGACGCGCCAATGCGCCGGAAAGCGCCTCGATCTCTTGCGATGCCATGGCAGCACAGATAGGGCCGGGTGCGACAAACGGAAGGCCTTCTTGTAGCTTATGCGCATCATCTTCATGGGAACGCCCCAATTTGCGGTGCCGACATTGGAAGCGCTGGTGGCTGCAGGGCACGATGTGGTGGCCGCCTACAGCCAGCCGCCGCGTGCCGCAGGGCGGGGCAAGAAGCTGCAACCATCGTCCGTGCATCTGGCGGCAGAGGCGCATGGGATCGAAGTGCGCACGCCGGTCTCGCTGAAAGATGCTGACGAGCAAGCGGCCTTTGCGGCGTTGGAGGCCGACGTTGCCGTGGTGGCCGCCTATGGTTTGATCCTGCCGCAGGCGGTGCTGGATGCGCCAAAGCTGGGTTGCCTCAACGTCCACGGCTCGCTTCTGCCGCGCTGGCGTGGCGCCGCGCCGGTGCAACGCGCGATCCTAGCGGGCGATGCGCTGACGGGCGTCACGATCATGCAGATGGAGCGCGGACTGGATACGGGGCCGATGCTCGCCACCGTGGAAACGCCGGTCGATGGCAAGACGGCGGGCGATCTTACGACCGAACTGGCGGAGAAGGGCGCGGCGCTCATGGTTTCGGTGCTGGCGGACCTTGGCACGTATCCGCCGGTCGTTCAGCCAGACGACGGCGTGACCTACGCCCACAAGATCGACAAGGCCGAAAGCCGCCTCGATTTTGCGCGCGATGCCGTGGACGTGGAACGACAGGTCCGCGCCTTTGCGCCATCGCCGGGGGCGTTCTTCGAGCTTGAGGGCGAGCGGTATCGCGTGCTCGCCGCAGAGGTGATTGGCGCAAGCGGCACTGCGGGTGAGACGCTTGACGATGCGCTGACCATTGCCTGCGGGCAAGGCGCGATCCGGCCTACACTTGTCCAGCGTGCAGGGCGTCCTGCGATGGATGCGGCGGCGCTGCTGCGCGGGCGGGCGATTGCGGCGGGGATCAGGCTCAGCTGATGCGCTTTGCCCTCACGCTCGAATGGAATGGCGCGGCCTACATGGGCTACCAGCGCCAATCCCATGGCCCCAGTGTCCAGCAGGCGGTGGAAGATGCAGTCCATTCGGTCACCGGAGAGACAGTGGCAGTCCATGCGGCGGGGCGCACGGACACCGGCGTCCACGCGCTCGGTATGCGCGCGCACTTCGATCTGGCGCGCAGCTTCGATCCCTTCCGCATGTTCGAAGCCCTGAACGCGCATCTGCGGAAGGCGAAACATGCCGTGGCGGTGCTCGATTGTATCGAAGTGGCGCAGGACTGGCACGCGCGCTTTTCGTGCCTTGGCCGCGCCTATGAATACCGCATCATCAACCGCCGTGCGCCGCTGACGCTGGACCTTGGCCAAGCGTGGCGGATTGCCAAACCACTGGACGAGCACGCGATGCACGAGGCGGCGCAGCTTCTGGTTGGCCTCCACGACTTCACCACGTTCCGTTCGGTCCACTGCCAATCGGCTAGCCCGGTCAAGACGCTCGACCGGCTTGACGTGCGCCGCGAGGGCGATCGTGTGATCGTGGAAGCCGCCGCGCGCAGCTTCCTGCATCATCAGGTGCGCTCGATGGTCGGCTGTCTGGCGCTGGTCGGGCAGGGGCAATGGCGCGTGGCGCAGGTGGGGGATGCACTTGCCGCAAAAGACCGTAGCAAATTAGGACTTAACGCGCCGTCGGAAGGTCTATACTTCGTCCGGGCAAACTATCCCGGAGAGTAGAAGATGACCGACCTGAACGGCCAGCGCATTGTTTCCAAACTTGATTCCGACGGCACGCTGACCGTTGCGCTTGAGGACTTCACCCTGCCACAGCCTGAAGGGCGTCAGGTCGTTATCCGTGTGGAAGCAGCGCCAATCAACCCCTCGGACCTAGGCCTGCTGTTCGGCCCGGCAGATGTGGCAAACGCTGAATTCTCAAGCGGCAAGATCGTCGCGCGGATGCCCGATCCTGCGGTGCGCGCGATGTCCGCGCGCCACGGCGCTGCCATGCCGGTGGGCAACGAGGGGGCGGGCACCGTCATTGCGGCGGGTAATGCGGCCGAAGCGCAGGCGTTGCTTGGCAAGCGTGTCACCTGCTTCCCCGGCGGCATGTATTCCACGCTGGCCGTGGCGGACGCCGCGACATGCCTCGAACTTGCCGAGGGCATCACTGCTGAGCAGGGCGCGTCTGCTTTCGTCAACCCGCTGACCGCGCTCAGCTTTACCGAAACGATGCGCCACCTTGGCCACAAGGCCCTGGTCCACACCGCTGCCGCATCCAACCTTGGGCAGATGCTGGTGAAGATCTGCCAGGCCGATGGCATCCCGCTGGTCAACGTGGTGCGCAACGATGCGCAAGTGGCGATCCTGAAGGGGCTGGGCGCAGAGCATGTGGTGGACAGTTCGAAGGACACGTTCCTCGAAGACCTTGCTGCTGCGGTTGGAGCCACCAAGGCGACAATGGCATTCGATGCAATCGGCGGTGGAAAGCTGGTCAGCCAGATCATGACCGTGATGGAGCAAGTGGCCAATTCGGGCGCGGCCTACAGCCGCTATGGCTCGAACAGCCCGAAGCACGCTTTCATCTACGGGGCGCTCGACATGTCACCCACGGTGCTGACACGCAATTTCGGCTTCAGCTGGGACGTATCAGGCTGGTTGCTGACGCCGTGGATGGCCAAGCTCGGGGCCGAAGTGGTGGACAAGATGCGCCGCCGCGTGATGGCCGAGCTGACCACGACTTTTGCCAGCAACTACAAGGCGCACGTCACGCTGGAACAGGCACTTACCCGCGATGCGGCGCTGGAATACAACGCACGCCGCACGGGCGAAAAGTACCTGATTACGCCGAACGGTTGATCCAACGAAAAAGGCCCTCGCAATCGCGGGGGCCTTTTCAATTTCAGCGCTGGAAACAATCAGCCCCGGTGCGCAACGCTCTCCGGCAAATCCTTGCCAAACACCCGCTGGTAGTATTCCGCCACCAGCACGCGCTCGGTTTCGTCGCACTTGTTGAGGAACGAGAGGCGGAACGAGAAGCCGACATCGTTGAATATCTTGCTGTTCTGCGCCCACGAAATCACCGTGCGCGGGCTCATCACGGTCGAGATGTCGCCATTGATGAAGCCCTGCCGTGTCAGGTTCGCAACGCGCACCATGTCGGTCACGATTTGCGTGTCCAGTTCGGGCATTTTCTTGCTGACGATTTCGACCTCGGTCTCCTGCGCCAGATAGTTCAGCGCGACGACGAGGTTCCAGCGGTCCATCTGGCCCTGGTTAATCGCCTGCGTGCCGTGATACAGCCCGCTGGTATCGCCCAGACCCACCGTGTTGGCCGTGGCGAACAAGCGGAAATAGGGGTTGGGGCGAATCACGCGGTTCTGGTCGAGCAGCGTCAGCTTGCCCTCGGTTTCCAGCACGCGCTGGATCACGAACATCACATCCGGGCGGCCGGCGTCGTATTCGTCAAACACCAGCGCTGTCGGCGTCTGCAAGGCCCATGGCAGCAGACCTTCGCGGAATTCGGTGACTTGCAGGCCATCGCGCAGCACGATCGCATCGCGGCCGACAAGATCGATACGGCTGATGTGCGCATCAAGGTTGATGCGGATGCACGGCCAGTTGAGGCGCGCGGCCACCTGTTCGATATGAGTCGATTTGCCGGTGCCGTGATAGCCCTGCACCATCACGCGGCGGTTGTAGGCAAAGCCTGCAAGGATCGCCAGCGTGGTGTCCGGGTCGAACACATAGGTCGTGTCCACATCGGGCACACGCTCGTCAGCCCGCGAAAACGCGGGGACCTTCATGTCGATATCGATGCCGAAAGTCTCACGGACATCGATTTGCGTATCGGGTGCGGCGAGCAGCGTCGTCGCGTGGCTGTTCGGAAGTTCGCTCATCACCGCTTCGCCTATACGCGCGGGCGCTGCGCTGCAATAAGGTTTCAAAGGACCTGTCCGATAGAATGGGAGAATTTCGATGAAGCTCTATGGTGCGCTGCTATCCCCTTTTGTGCGCAAGGTGGCGGTTATCGCTACGGAAAAGGGCGTTTCCTGGGACTTGGCGCGGGGTGGGCCGGGGAGCAATGATCCTGATTTTCTCGCGTGCAGCCCTTTGGGGAAGATTCCGGCGATTGATGATGATGGCTTCACGCTGGCCGATTCGACGGCCATCGCTTTCTACCTCGATGGCCAGTACTCTGGACTGCAACTGATCCCGGACGATCCCAGGCTGCGTGCCAAGGCCGTGTTCTGGGACGAGTTTGCCGATACCGTGCTGGCAGCCTCGGGCCTCAAGATACTGTTCAACCGGCTTGTCGGGCCAAAGCTGCTCAAGGTTGGCGGGGACGAGGCCTTGGCCCTGCAGGGTGAGGCTGAACTGCCGCGCTGGGTGGACTGGCTTGAAACGCAGGCACCCGCCGATGGCTGGCTACTGGGCGATACGTTTTCCATCGCAGACATAGCCGTAGCCTCGATCTTCCGCACTCTCGCCTATGTCGGGCACGGTGTGGACGCTGCCGCGCGGCCGAATACGGCAGCATGGTATGCCCGCGTCACAGCCCGGCCTGCGTGGGCAGAAGTTGCAGCCAAGGAGGAGCCGATCGCGCAGCGTATCATGGCAATGTGATACGCTTGCGGGAGAGCGCCGTGACGCTCTCCCGCATCGCTTCAACGTTTTGACCTTGCGACATACCAACTAGTCGGTATGTCTTTGGGTATGATCCCGAATCGCCCCTTTCGCCCCCCGGCCGTGACCGCGCGGGACAAGCTGCTTGAGGCGGCGGTGAAGTTGATTCGGACCAGCGGCTATGCCGCCACCTCGGTCGATCAGCTGTGCGCCGAAGCCGGTGTGACCAAGGGTGCATTCTTCCACCACTTCACTTCAAAGGAAGCGCTGGGGGTTGCTGCGGCAGACTATTGGTCGGCCAGCACCAGCGCGTTTTTCGCAAGCGCCCCATTCCATGATCTGCCTGACCCGGTGGACCGGGCGCTGGGCTACCTCGATCTACGCATCGCCCTGATCGGCGGACCACCCGAGGCATTTAGCTGCGTTGCGGGAACCTTGGTGCAAGAGGCATTCCGCTCCAGCGCTGCAATCCGCGTTGCCGCCGAAGCCAGCATCATGGGCAATGCCAACGCGCTCGAGGCTGATCTCGATGCAGCCATTGTTCAGTGCGGCGTATCAGGCACGACCGGGGCCAGCCTTGCGCGGCATGTTCAGGCCGTCATTCAGGGCGCTTTCGTGGTGGCCAAGACCCAGCCCGAAGAATGTGCCGCCAGCCTTGCGCGCGAACAGCTTGCGCACTTGCGGCGCTATTTCGCGATGTTGTTCGGAAGGGAAAACCAAGAGGAGTAAGTGCCATGTCCTATATCGACGGGTTCGTTCTGGCGGTGCCCACCGCCAACCGCGAAAAGTACGAAGAGGTTGCCCGCCAGTTCGATGCGATCATGATCGAACACGGTGCCCTGCGCGTGGTCGAAGCCTGGGGTGACGATGTCAAACACGGCAAGCGCACCGACTATTACCGCGCTACCGAGGCGACCGCAGACGAGGCCATCGTGTTCAGTTGGGCCGAATGGCCTGACAAGGCTACGCGCGATACCGCCCATGCCGCGATGGAAAAGCTGATGTCCGAAATGGCCGAACCCATGGACATGCCATTTGACGGCGCACGCATGATCGTGGGCGGGTTCAGCACGTTCCTTTCGTTGGGTGCTGACCGGTGACGGCCCCCCCGCTCACGCTCTGTCTCTGGTACAATGCCGATGCCGAAGCGGCAGCGCGTTTCTATGCTGCGACCTTTCCCGACAGCAGCCTTGATGCGATCCACCGCGCGCCCGGCGATTTTCCGGGCGGCGCTGCGGGGACGGTGCTTACGGTCGAATTCACCGTGCTGGGCGCTCCTTGCATCGGCCTCAACGGCGGGCCGCAATTCCCGCACACCGAGGCGTTCTCGTTTCAGGTCGCGACCGATACGCAAGAGGAAACCGACCGCTACTGGAACGCCATCGTCGGCAACGGCGGGGCGGAAAGCGCTTGCGGCTGGTGCAAGGACAAATGGGGCCTGAACTGGCAGATCACGCCGCGCGTCCTGAGCGCAGGGATGTCCGACCCTGATCCTGATGTTCGCGCGCGCGTATTCGCGGCGATGATGACAATGCGCAAGATTGATCATGCTGCCATTGAAGCCGCAGCGAAAGGGAACTGACATGAACGAACTTTCGATCACCCGCTACATTGCCGCATCGCCTGAAAAGGTCTGGGACGTTCTGGCCAATCGGCAGGAGGAATGGTGGTGCCCCAAGCCGTGGTGGATCACCATGATCGCGCAGGAACGCCGTGCAGGCGGGCGCAGCGCGATGGTGATGCACGGGCCTGATGGCGAGGAAATGCCGCAAGAAGGCATTTTTCTTGCGTGGGAAGAAGGCCGCCGCTTCGTGACGACCGATGCGGTAACCGCAGATTTTCAGCCTTCCGATCCGTTCATGATCGGCATCTGGGAAATCGCGCCCGAAGGCGATGGCACCCGCTACACCGCCAGCGCCCGGCACTGGACCGAGGAAGCGATGAACAACCATGCGGAAATGGGCTTCGAGGCCGGCTGGAACGCTTGTGCCGATCAGCTTCAGGCCCTGTGCGAGCAGTAACGGCAACCAGTTTGGCCCTATCCCGCGCTGGAAAGTTCCCGGAAGGCGTTTATGGTTCCCGCTTCCGCTGTGGAGGGAACTGCAATGAGCCTGTTTGATTCGATCCTTGGTCAAGTGACGCAAAACGTCAACATCAAGAACCTTGCCGCCAAAGTCGGTCTCGATCCCGCCATGGCTGAAAACGCCATTGCCGCGCTCGCTGCCGGTCACCAGTCGAAGAACGACACGATCGAAACCGCTGCTGCCAGCTCCGGGCTGGACGCGTCGAAGCTGCAGGAAATCGTCGGCCACATCGGAGGCGAAGGCTCGCTCGCCAGCTTTGCCTCGATGCTCGGCCAAAGCCCCGATGCACTCGGCAAGGTCGCTGGCTTCCTTGACAAGGACGGCGATGGCAATCCGTTGAATGACCTTGCCGGTATGGCCAAGGGCATTTTCGGCAGCTAACGCAACCTGATGCTCGATACTGCGCTTTCCCTGCTGATGCTCGCTGCCGTCGCCCTTGTGGGCGGCGCGGTGTTTCTGTTGCGGCGGGGAGAGCGCAAGCGTCCCATCCTCATGCTCACGCTGGCGAGCGTGATGGTGATGAACCTGATCATCTGGACCTTGCCCGACAAGAGCGGCAGCACGCTGGCCGAAGCTGCCAAGCAGGGCGGGCCGCAATAGTCAGCCCAGCTCGATGCACCCGCCATCGACGCATAGGTCTACCCCGTTGATAAAGCTCGCTTCCTCGCTGGCGAGGAACAGCACGGCGCGCGCCACTTCCTCGCTCGTGCCCATGCGGCCGATGGGCACGACGGACGAGAGCATGTCGCGCATCCCCTGAATTTCCTCCGCGCTTGCATCGCGCTTGAAGATCTCGGTGTCAGTCGGGCCGGGGCTGACCATGTTCACGCGGATGCGGCGGGCCAGCAGTTCCTTGCCCACAATCCGCGCCATCGCCCGCAAACCGGCCTTGGCGGCTGCATAGGCGACGTTTCCGGGGACCGCCGCCATCGATCCGATCGAGCCGGTGATGACGATGGAGCCGCCATCGCGTATCAGCGGCAGGGCCTTTTGAATCGCAAAGAATGCGCCGCGCAAGTTGACGGTGTGGATCTGATCCCAGAACTCCGGCGTGACATCGGGCACCATCGCAAAACCGCCCACTCCGGCGTTCACGAACAGCACGTCGATGCCGCCCAAGGCCTCCTTGGTGTCGTTCAGGGCGCTTTTGGTGTCGTTCAAGATCGCCATATCGGAACGGATGCACAGGGCGTCCAGCTCTTCCGCAATCTCCCGCAGCGCATCGGTATTGCGCCCGGTGATGGCGAGCTTCGCGCCCTCAGCCGCGAACATGCGCGCGGCGGCGAGGCCGATCCCGGCGGTGCCGCCAAGGATCAGCACGCACTTGTTATCGAACCGCAACACCGCCTCAGAACATCGTGTTGGTGTTGGCGGCGGTTTCGGGAACCGGGGAGAGGACGTCCCAATGCTCCATCACCTTGCAGCCTTCGACACGGAAGATATCCACCACCGCGAACCCGCGCTTGGCCGCTGCATCGCCCATTTCGTTCCAACCGTGGCTGTGCACCGCCACGATATTGCCATCGGCGATCACGCGATGAATCTTGGTCTTCTGCGTAGGATTGTTGGCCACGAACGGTTCGAGAAAGGCAATCGCCGCGTCGCGCCCGGTGGCGGCGAAGGGATTGTGCTGGATATAGCCCGGATCGACCCACTTTTCGAAGGAGGAGCGCACCTTCTTCTGCATGTAGAATTCGTCCATGAACTGGCTGACAACCTCCTTGGGCGTCAGCTTGCATTCCTCGGCCTGCGCGGCGCTCGCGGTTAGCGCGAAGGCAATTGCGGTGGTGAAAAGGCGCATCGTTTTTCTCCCTTCAAAACATGCTGTTGGGGTTTACCGGATTTGCCGGCACGTCCTGGATCACGTCCCAGTGTTCCACGATCAGGCCATCGGCCACGCGAAAGATATCGACCACGGCCAGCCCCGCATCGCCCGGCCAGCGCACCACGTGGGTGTGCGTGATGACATGATCACCGTCGACAAAACTGCGATGAATGGTCTGCGTGGCATCGGGCGATTCAGCGCGCACGCGATCCAGAAAGCCCTTCAATGCGGCCACCGAAGGTTCGGCCAGCGAGGAATGCTGGACGTAACCGGGCGCGATGTAGCGGTCCACCGCGCTGCTATCCATCGCGATCAGGACCTTGTGATACATCTCCAGCACCAGATCGTGATTGGCCTGTTCCTGCACGGTGCGCGGCATGCGTTCTCTCCCCTTTATTTATAACATTTGGTAGAGTATGCCTTGCGATGAGAAGGCCGTCAAAGCCTCAATGACACGTTTGGGAGAAGTGATGACCCGCGCCGAGCTTTACGCCGTTCTGGACCGCTTTCTGGCCGCGCTGAATGCCCGCGATCCCCATTCGCTCGACTGGGCGAGCCAAGCGAATCACAGCGAGAACAACGTCATGCTGGAAATCGGCGATGGCGTGTGGGGCACGATTGACCGGCTGGGCGATTACCAGTTGCGCTTTGCTGACGTGAAAACACGGCAGGTGGGGTACTTCGGCACCGTGATCGAACCAATCGAAGAATCCGCTTTCACGCTGCGCCTCGGCCTCAATGATGCAAGGCAGATTGCTGAGTGTGAAATGCTGATCGTTCGCCAGTCTGACAGCGGCATCAAGTTCGAAAACTGCCGCTATTGGGACAAGCCGATCCTGCACCGCGAGGCAGAAGCGCCGGTTGCCCGCGAAGAAATGGTGCGCCTGTCCAACGGCTATTTCGATACGCTCCAGCGCAACGATGGCACGATCCACACCAGGTTCCATCCCGATTGCAACCGCGTGGAAAACGGCGTCCAGACCACGCGCAACCCGGACTTTGCCAAGATCGTGCCGGTATCGGCGCTGGGCTGCGAAGAGCAGTTCCGCATGGGCAACTACCGCTACGACGACGATCTGCGCGCCCGCCGTTTTCCGCTGGTGGATGAAGAACGCGGGCTGGTGCTGGCCTTCGGTTTCATCGACCATTCGGGCCGCTTGCGCGAATTTCAGCTTACCGATGGGCGCACGGTGAAAAGCCCGGTACTGCGGCCGCACAGCTTCTACATCTCCGAACTGTTCAAGATCGATCACGGCATGATCGAACAGATCGAGGCGAACTTCATCACTGTGCCCTATCGGATGCCAAGTCCTTGGGACTCCCTGTGATGCGCTCTGCCAAAAAGGCGGTGTTGGGATTGGGAGCGTTGGCGCTGGCGGCCTGCGCTATCGCTGCCTCGCCGCCGCAAGTGGGCGCCGGAAGCGAATGGACCAGCCCCGGTGGCGACATGGGCAAGACCCACCATTCGCGCCTGACCGCGATCAATGCCGAAAACGTCAGCCAGCTTGGCCTCGCATGGGAAGCCGAACTCGGCACCCTGCGCGGGCAGGAAGCGACGCCAGTGGTGGTGGATGGCGTGCTTTACACTTCGGGCACCACGGGCCGTGCCTATGCCTTCGATGCGGCGACGGGCAAGGAACTCTGGCGGTTCGAGCCGGAAGTGGACATGCAGGTCAACCGCACGGTCTGCTGCGACATGGTAAACCGAGGCCTCGCTGTCGCGCGGGGCAAGGTCTTCGTCGCCGCGCTTGATGGCTGGATGTACGCGCTGGATGCCAGGACCGGCGCGGTGGTGTGGAAGACCGATTTCATCGAGGACCGTAAGCGCGGCGACAATTCCACTGGCGCCCCCGAAATTGCGGGCGATGTGGTGGTCGTGGGCATGAGCGGCGCGGAATACGATGTGCGCGGCTATGTCACCGCGCTCGATCTGGAAACCGGAAAGCTGCGCTGGCGCTGGCACGTGGTACCGCACGATCCCAAGCTGGGACCGCAGGAAACGCCGGAACTGGAAGTCGCGTTGAAAACGTGGGATCCGAACAGCCGCTGGGATATCGGCGGCGGCGGCAGTCCTTGGGATGCGATTGCTTTCGATCCTGAAACCGGGCTGGTGATCGTCGGCACCGGCAACGGCGGGCCATATGCCACGTCGAAGCGTTCACCGGCCGGTGGTGACAACCTCTATCTCGCCAGCCTTGTCGCGCTCGATCCCAAGACCGGGCGGATGAAATGGCACTATCAGGAAACCCCCGGCGACAACTGGGATTTTACCGCCACGCAGCCGATGATTTTCACGCGGATGAAGCTGGACGGTGAAGACCGCCCGGTGGTGCTGCACGCGCCCAAGAACGGATTCCTCTATATTCTGGACAGGCGCGACGGAAAGCTGCTGCGCGCCAATCCCATCGTGCGGACCAACTGGACGAAGGGCATCGATCCCAAGACTGGTCGCCCGATCCTTGATCCAGAAGCGGCGGATTATACCACCGGCCCCAAGATCGTTTTCCCCGCCACCACTGGCGCGCGCAACTGGCACCCGGCCAGCTATGATCCAGCAACCGGGCTGTACATCGGTGCGGTGCTCGACATGGGGAACATGATCTTCATGACCGAGGGGCAGAAGCCCTACAAGGCGCGCGGGCTGAACAACGATGCCGCGCTGATCTTCACGCCTGATGTGAAGGAAGCACTGGCGGGTTTTCCGCCTGCCTTCGGTGATGCAGTGCGCAAGACGCCAGCCTATGCCGAGGCGCTGAAGAACCCGGCCAGCGCGCAGATCCGCGCCATCGACCCGCTTACCGGAAAGACGGTGTGGGCCGCTGATACGGCAGGCTGGCAGGACCGGGGCGGGGTGCTGACCACCGCCAGCGGGTTGACGATCCACGGCGGGGTGACCGGCAAGCTGTTTGTTCGCGAAACGAAGACCGGCAAGTTGCTGAAGGAAATCGACACTGGCACCGCGATCATGGCCGCGCCAATGACCTATGAGGTTGGCGGCGTTCAGTACATCGCAGTCATGGCCGGGTGGGGCGGGGGCGGCTATCCGTTCGTGCCGCGCTATTCGGCGGCGTATAACCGCACCAACACCAATCGGCTGCTGGTGTTCAAGATCGGCGGCGGCAAGGTGCCTATGCCCGATCTGCGGCCCGCGCTGGAAGTCGCGCCAGCACCGCCTGCGCAGGCCACCAGCGTGACGGCGGCTACCATCGCGCGCGGGCAGGGGCTGTTCTTCGGCAACTGCGCGATCTGCCACGCCAATCAGCCGCGCTCGATCACGCCGGATTTGCGCCGTATGCAGCCAGGTACGCACGAAGTCTTCCGCGAGATCGTGATGGAGGGGCTGCTTGTTCCCAATGGGATGCCGCGCTGGAACGATATACTGAAGCCCGAGGATACCGAAGCCATCCATGCCTACCTGATCGACCTGCAAGGCCAGACCCGTAAAGATGAGTTGGAAAAACAGAAAGCCGGAAAGCCGCTCGACGGGCCGAGCCTGACGATCCTGTCGAACTATTGATGCAAGACGCCAAACCCCAAACACCATCGTCACCCCGGGCTTGACCCGGGGTCCCGCTTTCTTCTGCTGACGTCACAAAAAAGAAGCGGGATCCCGGATCAAGTCCGGGATGACGGTTGAGGGGAAAGGCTTGAAAGGAATTGCTGAATGGACTTCTCCACGCTCGACAATCCCCGCCTCGAATTCGCCTTCGCCTGCCGCTTGCGCTTCACCCGCGTGCAGATGGTGCCTGACCTGCCTTCGGGTGGGATGCGCAGCGCGGTCTATGTGGACGAGGGCGACTTCGAAGGCCCGCGCCTGAAGGGGAAGGCCGTGCCCAATTCGGGCGGCGACTACGCCTTCTTCCGGCCCGACGACACGGCGGTGTTCGATGCGCGCTATGTGCTCGAAGTCGACGACGGCACGCTGATCTACATGCAGAACAAGGGCTTCCTGTGGGGGCGCGAGCCGGGCACGATGGACCGCTTGCGCGCCTGGGCTTTTGCCGGGGGTGAGCCGGTCCCCCACGCTGAATACTACCTGCGCGCGCAACCGACGTTCGAAACGAGCAAGGGCAAGCACGACTGGCTGACTCGCCACGTGTTCATAGGTGTGGGGGAGCGCAAGCCGGATGGCAATTACGTGAAGTATTACGCGCTGACGTGAGCCGGAAAAGCCCCCTCCTCTTCAGAGGAGGGGGTTGGGGGTGGTGGCGTCCAAGCGCTGTGCGATGCCGGAAACACCACCCCCCGGCCCCCTCCTCTGAAGAGGAGGGGGAGGCTTGACGAAAACCTCTTCACACCGCATAACAATAACAATTGTTAGAAAAATACATGGGAGAATCCGTCCGGTGAAGCTTCACCTTCCCCCCCGCGTCAGCCCGAAGCAGTTCCAGTCCGCGATGACCGCCTTTGCCGGTGTCGTCGGCAAGGACTGGCTGATGGACACCGATGCCGACCGCGATGCCTACGCCGATACATACGCCCCCGGCAGCACCGAGGAGTGGCCCGCATCGGCCGCCGTCGCGCCTGCCAGCGTGGATGAAGTGCGCGCTATCGTGCGGCTGGCGAACGAGCACAAGGTGCCGTTGTGGCCCGTCGCGCGTGGCAAGAACCTGGGGTACGGCACCGCCGCACCGCGCATGGAAGGCACCGTGGTGATGGACCTCGGGCGCATGAACAAGGTGCTCGAACTCGATTCCACGCTGGCCTATTGCGTGGTCGAACCGGGCGTGGGGTTCTTCGATCTTTACGACCAGATCCAGCGCGAGAAGGCACCGCTTTGGCTGTCGGTCCCCGGCAATGCCTGGGGTTCGGTGCTGGGCAATGCGCTCGAACACGGCATCGGTTACACCTCCTATGGCCTCCACGCGCGCAACCTTTGCGGGATCGAGGCCGTGCTGCCCGACGGGGATCTGGTCCGCACCGGCATGGGCGCGATGGCCAACAACCCCGCGTGGCATCTCTTCCCGATGAGCTATGGTCCAACGTGGGATCTGGCGTTCTCGCAATCCAACCTCGGCATCGTGACCAAGGCGGGCGTGTGGCTGCAGCCCGCGCCGGAAACCTCGCTCGAGATCGTGTGGGATATTCCCAAAGTGGAGGACATCGGCTGGGTGATCGACACGATCACGCCGCTCAAGATTTCCGGCCTGATCGACCAGAACGTGTTCATCCCATCGTGGCTCGGCAAGATGGTGCTGAAAGGTCAGCGCAAGGATTTCTGGGACAAGCCATCGGCCATTCCCGATTGGCGCGTGGACGAACTGCTCAAGGAGCACAAGCTGGGCTACTGGCAGGTCGCGCTGCGGCTCTATGGCGAGGAACCGGTGGTCAAGGCGCGGGCCGAAGTGGTCAAGGCGGCGATGAAGCGGCATCTGGATGCAGCACCGCAAGAGAATTGGTGGCGGCAGGGCGATCCCATCGGACAGTATGAAACTACGATGGGCGTTCCGTCCGCCGTGCCATTGCAGATGTCGGACTGGATCGGCGGGCGCGGGGCGCACATGGGCTTTTCGCCGGTGGTTCCCGCCACGGGCAAGCACGTGCTGGATCAGATGGCGCGCAGCCGCAAGATCATCGCCGATTTCGACGTCGATTTCTATGCCAGCTTCACCATCGGCGGGCGCTTTGCCAACAACGTCAACATGCTGATGTATGATCGCGACAATGCAGAAGAAGTCGCCAAGATGCGCAAGCTGTTCGACGCGCTGATCGTGGAGACGGCCAAGGCAGGCTATGCCGAATACCGCACGCATCTGGGCTGGATGGACCCGGTGATGGAAACCTTCGATTTCAACAACCACGCGCTGCGCCGCTTTGACGAGAAGGTGAAGTCTGCGCTCGACCCCAACGGGATCATCGCACCGGGCAAGCAGGGCGTCTGGCCCGCCGCCTATGCCGACAAGCGCGGCTCTGCGTACAAGGGAGGGCAGTGAGATGAAGCGGATCGTGATTGCCGCCGCTCTCGTGGCGATGGGGGCAGCGGCCTATGCGCAGGCACCGGCAGGCCCTCCGCCAATGCCGCCCTACATGCTCCGCCCGCTCGCGCCCGAAGGTGACCGTTTGAAATCCGGCCGCGATGGCAAGACCTTGTTCGAAGCGCAGTGCGGCTATTGCCACCTCGCTGGAGGCATGGGTACCAACCTGCTGACCAAGCAGCAGATGATGGCGGGCAATCCGCCAGAAAAGGGCCTGCTCTCCAACCGTGACGATCTGACGCGCGACTATGTGAAGTCGGTTGTCCGCATGGGCAAGGGCGCGATGCCGCAGCAGACCAAGGTGGACCTGACCGACGCGGAGCTGGATGCCGTGGCGGTCTACCTCGGGAAGGCCGACTGATGCGCCTTTCCCGTCGCTCGATGCTCAAGGGCAGCGCATTGGCTGGCTCTGCCATCGCCGTGCCTGCCTTTGGCAACAGCCTTGGTAATGCGCCGTTGGTGGTGTTCGACAGCCGCATTCCGGAATCGTTGGCGTTTGCCGCTACAACCGGTGGTGAGGCGCGGCTCGATCTGGCGCAAGGCCTTGAAAAGACATGGCGTGCGCTCGATTTTCCGCAAAGCGTGACGGGCCTCACACGCTGGAGCGACTGGACTGCGCTACGAGGACATCTTGAGGAGCAGGGCTTGCGACTCGAGGAAGAAATGCGTGTTGCATCGCCGCTCTCAGGCCGCACGCATCTCTTCCGCTGGACAATGACCGCGCGCTGATCCCTCGCGACCCTTTTACCGTGCGCCAACGTTGCACCGCGTGAAATGCGCTGTCTCCATAGGATGCACGTCGCCCCGCAACCGCCATAGCAGAAGCGCGAAATTTAACGGCATGTGGACTTGACCCACGCTCTCGCTCATTTAGTAAGTGTTGCTAACAAAATTCCGACTGAAGCGGAATCGGGAGAGAGGCAGCGCGAGGCGATGGACGAGAGACCCTCTACCACTGCAAGCCACAATGGGCCGTGTCGCCAGTCCAGACCCGCTCCGCGCATGAACGCCGGGGCCAAATTCAACCGTTGGGGATAATCCGTGCGCGCTATCGATTACTTTGACCGTGGCCATGATCGCAACCCGCAGCGGCTTGCGATTGTCGACACCGACAACGGCCTTAAACTGACGTTTGCCGAGACGAGGGCGCTTTCCGTGCGCATCGCCGCCGCACTGCAAAAGGGCGGGTTTGAAAATCAGGACTTGCTGGGCCTCTATGGCCCAAACGATGGCATGTTGCTGGTTGCGTTGCTGGCGATGTGGCGCGCGAACGGAAAGTGGATTCCGGTCAACACGCGCAATGCGATCGATGCCAACGCCGCCTATATCAACTACGTTCGCCTCAAATGGATGGTCTATCATTCGTCCAAGGCCGACGAAGTGGATCAGCTCAAGGCGCTTTGCCCCACGCTTCAGCACTTCGTCTGCCTCGACAAGCGCATGGGTGATGATCCCAGCCTTGAAGAATTCATGGTAGGCGTTTCCGAAGCAGACTTCATCGAGCCGGAAATCGATGCTTTCGGCAACCTGATGGACATGGTCGGCATCTTCCCCACCGGCGGCACCACCGGCCCCTCAAAGGGCGCGAATGTAACCAACCTTGGCTGGGGCACGATGATCGAAACCGCCGCCGATGGTATGGGCGGGCGCACCGATGATCCGGTGGCGCTGGTGTCCGCGCCGATCACCCATGCGGCCGGGCCGATTGCGCTTTCGACGTTGAGCCTTGGCGCGACGCAAGTGATCCTGCCCGGCTTTGATGCCGAGGGCGTGCTCCGCACTATTGCGGAGTACAAGGTCACGCACATGTACCTGCCGCCAACCGCGCTGTACCAGTTGCTCGCTTCGCCGGAACTGGGTAGCCACGACTACTCCAGCTTGCGCATCTTCATCCTCGTCGGTTCACCCTGCAGCCCGGAAAAACTGCGGCAGGCGGTCGAGGTCTTTGGCCCTGCGATGTGCCAGGCCTATGGCCAGGTCGAATGTCCGATGATCGTATCGTGGTTCCCGCCGGAAGATGTGGCAAAGTTTGCCGCATCTTCGCCCGAAAGGCTTGCCGCCTGCGGCAAGCCCACACGGTCGATCAAGGTTGCGCTGCTGGACGACGATGGCAACGAAGTGCCGCTGGGCGAAGCAGGCGAGATCTGCGTGCGTGGCGCGCTGGTGACGCATTCCTACTTTGAAAAACCGGAAGAAACCGCCGAAATCCGCAAGTTTGGCTGGCACCACACCGGTGACGTCGGCAAGTTCGATACCGATGGTTACCTCTATATCGTTGATCGCAAGAAGGACATGGTCGTCTCTGGCGGGTTCAATGTGTTCACTGCCGAAGTCGAAGCTGCCGTGACCGAAATCGCGGCGGTTCGCGAAGCTTGCGTCTTTGGCATTCCGCACGAAAAATGGGGCGAACAGGTCCACGCTGTTGTCGTGGCCGAAGGCATTACCGAGGCAGAGGTCATCGCCTATACCAAGGAACGCCTCGGCGGCGTGAAAGCGCCAAAATCTGTCACGTTTGTGGACTCGATTCCGCGCACCGCTGCGGGCAAGATGGACAAGAAGGCGTTGCGGGCTCCGTACTGGGGCAACAGCGATCGCATGGTGAACTGATCCGGCAAAAAGCCGGGCGCATGGAAGAATGATCCGGCACAGCCGGACTGGGTGGAGAGGGTTGAAGATGCGTTTGAACCGCAAGTTGCACGTGATGCTCGCCGGAACGCTGGCGCTTGCTCTACCGCTGGCTGCCTGCACGATGGTGGGGGCGGACGAGCTTGGGACGGACAATGCCGGTCAGGTGGTGGACGCACAAAGCATCATCGCTGCTGATGGGGCCAACTGGCTGTCCTATGGCCGGACTTATGACGAACAGCGCCATAGCCCGCTCAACCAGATTACGGCCGAAAACGTCGGCCAGCTTGGCCTTGCGTGGTCAGCCGATATGGACACGGCGCGAGGGCAAGAAGCCACACCGCTGGTGATCGACGGCAAGATCTACCTCACCACCGCATGGTCCAAGGCCAAGGCCTATGACGCGCTGACAGGCAAGGTGCTGTGGGAATTCGATCCCAAGGTGCCGGGCGAAACAGCGGTCAAGGCCTGCTGCGATGTGGTCAACCGCGGTATGGCGGCATGGGGTGACAAGCTCTATTTCGGCACGCTCGATGGACGCCTGATTGCGCTTGATCGCAACACAGGCAAGCAGGTGTGGTCCACCGTCACGGTCGACCAGTCCAAGCCCTACACCATCACCGGCGCACCGCGCGCGATGGGCGGTTTGATCGTGATCGGCAATGGCGGCGCGGAAATGGGCGTGCGTGGCTATGTCACCGCCTATGATGCGGAAACCGGCAAGCAGGTCTGGCGGTTCTACACCGTGCCTGACATGCCGGGGAAGAACGACGAGGAATACCTCAAGAAAGCAGAAGCCACCTGGAAGGGTGAATGGTGGAAGCTGGGCGGTGGCGGCACCGTGTGGGATGCCATGGCCTATGATCCCGAGCTGGACCTGCTCTATATCGGCGTGGGCAACGGCAGCCCGTGGAATCAGGCCTATCGTTCGCCCGGCGGTGGCGACAACCTCTATCTCTCCTCCATCGTGGCGATCAAGGCCAAGACGGGCGAATACGTCTGGCACTATCAGGAAACGCCGGGCGAAACGTGGGACTTCACGGCCACGCAGCATATCATGCTCGCCGATCTGGAAATCGATGGAAAGCCGCGCAAGGTGCTGATGCAGGCACCCAAGAACGGCTTCTTCTATGTGCTTGATCGCACCAACGGGAAATTCATTTCGGGCAATGCCTATGCTCCCGTGAACTGGGCAAAGGGGCTTGATCCCGTCACTGGCCGTCCAATCGAAAACCCCGAAGCGCGCTATGACATCACCGGCAAGCCGTTTGTCAGCACCCCGGGTGCAGCAGGCGCGCATTCTTGGCACCCGATGGCCTATGACCCAACCGAAGGGCTGGTATATATTCCAGCGCAATTCGCGGCCTATCCGTACTTCCCGGAAAAGGATTGGAAGCCTCAGTCCGTGGGTTTCAACACCGGGATCGACAGTGCTGCCGGTGCCATGCCTGCGATCAAGGAAGCGCGCGATGCGGCCAAAGCTGCCACTACCGGTGCGGTAGTGGCGTGGGATCCGGTCGCAAAGAAGGAGCGCTGGCGCATTCCGTTTGCTGGCCCGTGGAACGGTGGCCTGCTTTCGACTGCTGGTGGCTTGCTGTTTCAGGGTAACGCCACTGGCACATTCGCGGCCTATTCCTCCAAGGATGGCAAGCAGCTCTGGTCATTCCCGGCGCAGACAGGCGTCGTCGCCGCGCCCATCACGTTCAAGGCCGGCAATGACCAATACGTCGCGGTTCTCGCAGGCTGGGGCGGCGTGTGGCCATTGGCCACCGGCGTTTTGGCAGACAAGTCCGGCCCCGTGCGCAACATCAGCCGCCTGCTGGTGTTCAAACTCGGCGGCAAGAGCAAGTTGCCCGATGCCCCACCGTTTGAAGAACGTCCGCTCAATCCGCCCGCGATTGTCGGTACGCCCGCCACGATCGCGCAGGGCGGCAACCTTTACGGCAAATACTGCACGGTCTGCCATGGCGATGCTGCGATTGGCGGCCTGCTGCCCGATTTGCGCCACAGCGCGATGAACACCGATCCTGCCGCGTGGCAGACTGTCGTGCATGATGGGGCGCTGGTGGACAACGGCATGATCGGCTGGGGCAAGTACATGACGAAGGAGCAGATCGAATCGATCCGCCACTATGTCATCAAGCGTGCGAACGAGGACAAGGCGCTGGAAACGCGCTGACGGATTGCTATATGATAGAGCAATCATAACCGAACGGAGAGACTCATGACGCATCTTTATCCGAATCTGATCAATGGTGAGCTTGTCACCACCGAAGCCTCGCTCGATGTCGTCAACCCGGCCAACGAACAGGTTATCGGCCGCGTTCCTGCCTGTGGCGCTGCCGAACTCGACCGCGCCGTTGCCGCTGCCCGCGCAGCATTCAAGACATGGTCGAAGACTCCGGTCGATGATCGCCGTACCGTGATCCGCAACATGGCTGCCGCCATCGACGCGAATTTTGACGAGCTTTTCCGCTTGCTCACCAGCGAGCAGGGCAAACCGCACCACCAAGCGCAGCACGAAATCGGCGCCTGTTCCGGGATCATGAACGCGCAATCAACGCTCACCCTTGAAGAGACGATCAACGAAGACAGCGACACGCGCTTCAGCCGCACACGCCGCGTGCCGGTTGGCGTCGTGGCGGGAATTGTGCCGTGGAACTTCCCCATCCTGATGGCCGTGCAGAAGATCGCGCCTGCAATCCTTTCAGGCTGCACCATCGTGCTCAAGCCGTCGCCTTTCACGCCGCTGACCACGCTCAAGTTTGCCGAACTGATCAAGGACATCGTGCCCGCAGGCGTGGTCAACATCATCACCGGTGAAGATTCGCTCGGCCCGCTGATGACCTCGCACCCCGATATCGACAAGATCACCTTCACCGGATCGACTGCCACCGGCAAGCGCATCATGGAAGGCGCATCGAAGGATCTGAAGCGCATCACGCTGGAACTTGGCGGCAATGATGCCTCGATCGTGCTGCCCGATGCCGATGTGGCCAAAGTTGCCGAACAGCTGTTCTGGTCAAGCTTCACCAACGCAGGCCAGATCTGCGTCGCTGCCAAGCGCGTCTACATCCATGAGGATATCTATGACGAGATGAGCGCTGCGATTGCCGAATATGCCAAGACCGTCACAGTCGGCGATGGCGCCAACCAGGGCACCGGCGTCGGCCCGATCCAGAACAAGAAGCAGTTCGAGCGCGTGTGCGAACTGATCGAGGATGCCAAGGCCAATGGCTACAAGTTCCTCGTCGGCGGCGATGTCGATCCTTCGGGGTCGGGCTACTATGTGCCGATCACCATCCTCGACAATCCGCCAGAAGACGCGCGCATTGTGGCCGAGGAACAGTTCGGCCCGGTCATGCCGCTGATGAAGTTCTCGTCCGATGATGAAGTGATCGCACGCGCCAACAACTCGGACTATGGCCTTGCCGGTGCCGTGTGGACCAAGGATACCGACCGCGGTGTGGCGATTGCCGAGCAACTGGAAACCGGCACGGTGTGGATCAACGAATTCCTCCACCTCTCGCCGTTTGCACCCTTCGGCGGCCACAAGCAGTCCGGCTTTGGCGCTGAATACGGCATCGAAGGCCTGAAGGAGTTCACCTACAGCCAGGTGATCACCGTCAAGAAAGACGCGCTGGTCTGATCTTTAAACAGCCCTGCCGACGACTGGTCGGCGGGGTTGTTCCTGAAAATTGCGATTGCGAAGGACTGCCCAGTGCCCATCGACCTTTCGAAGATCAAGGCTATCGACGTCCACGTCCACGCCGAGATTTCCTGCCACGATCCCGAAGACCCGGTGATGGGCAAGTACTTCGACGCAGCCTCGGCCTATTTCAAGGCCCCGCGTGAGCGGCCCAAGATGCCCGAAATCATCGAGATCTACCGCGAACAGCAGATCGCCTTCTGCATGTTCACCGTCGATTGCGAGAGCGGCATCGGTGCAAAGCGCGTGTCGAACTACGAAGTGGCCGAGATCGCCAACAAGAACGACGACATCTGCATCCCCTTCGCCTCGATCGACCCGCACAAGGGCAAGATGGGCGCGCGCGAGGCGCGTGATCTGATCGAGAACCACGGCGTGAAGGGCTTCAAGTTCCATCACATCATGCAGAATATCGAACCTGCATCGCAGCTCGGCTATCCGATCTATGAAGTGATCAACGAATACAAGCTGCCCGCCATTTTCCACACTGGCCACTCCGGCATGGGCACCGGGATGCGCGGCGGCGGCGGGGTTCGCCTCAAGTACGGCCAACCCATGCTGGTCGATGATGTTGCAGTCGATTTCCCCGACATGAAGATCATCCTTGCCCACCCGTCATGGCCGTGGGTGGATGAAAGCCTGTCGATGGCGCTGCACAAGGACAACGTCTTCATCGACCTGTCGGGCTGGAGCCCAAAGTACTTCGCGCCGCAGATCATCCAGTATGCCAACACGCAGTTGCGCAAGAAGATGCTGTTCGGTTCGGACTTTCCGCTGATCCACCCGCAGAAGTGGATCGATGCGGCACTGCAGGTCGGCTTCAAGGACGAAGTACTGCCCGGCATCATGAAGGACAACGCCGTCCGCGTGCTCGGCCTCGCCTGACCGGTTGAGCGGTGGCTGACCCCGACGACATCCGCGCCTGGCAACGGCTCGATGCGGAAACGACCACATCGGGCCGCATCGAGGAAAGGGACATCGTGCGCCTCGCCGATCTTGGCGTGCGCCACGTTGTAAACCTCGCGCTCGAAACCCATCCCGAGGCACTGGCCGGGGAGGGTGAAAAGCTTGCCGCGCAGGGCATCGCCTATACGCACATCCCCGTGCCATTCGATGCGCCGGGCGACGATCACTTCGCCGATTTCGTTACCGCGCTGGAACAAGGACCAACCCCGGTCCACGTTCACTGCATCATGAACTGGCGCGTCTCGGCCTTCTTCTACCGCTACAATCGCGATCATCGCGACCTGCCTGAACCGGAAGCCCGCGCGATCATGGAGCGGCAATGGTCGCCCGATGGCCATGACAGCAAGGAAGCGCAGATCTGGGCGGCGTTCATCGCACGGAGCGGCACATGACCGATCTTTCCGGCAAACACGTTGTCATCACCGGCGCTTCCACTGGCATAGGCCGCGCAACGGCCACCGCTTGCGTCAATGCGGGAGCCAAACTCACCCTGATAGCCCGCCGCGCCGACCTGCTTGAACAAGCTTCGCGCGATCTTGGCGGCAACACCGCCTTCGCCGCAGCTGACGTGGCCGATAAAGCCGCGCTAACAGCCGCACTCGATCATGCCATCGCCACACATGGCGCAATCGACGGGCTGTTTCTCAACGCCGGCATCGGCGGCATGTTCTCCGCGATCGAACACTACACCGACGAGGCTTTCGACGCGGTCATGGCGGTTAATGTAAAGGCCGTGTTCTGGGCCATCCAGCATGTCCTGCCCGCCATGAAGGAGCGCGGTAAAGGAGCGATCCTCGTCACCGGCAGCCTTGCCAGCGAACGCGGCTTGCCGATGAACGCCGCCTACGTCGCCAGCAAGCACGCGGTCCTCGGCCTTTCGCGCGCCGTCGCCAATGAAGCGGCGGAATTCGGCGTGCGTTGCAACTGTATCCTGCCCGGCCTGATCGAAACGCCGATGCTCGATGGCCTGCCTCCCGAAGCCGCGCAGCAAATGGCCAAGGCCGTGCCCCAGGGCCGCACCGGTTCATCCGACGAAGTGGCGCAAGTTGCGGCGTTCCTCTTGTCCGATGCCGCCAGTCACGTAACCGCCCAAAGTTGGGCCGTCGACGGCGGGATGCTCGGCACCATGCGAGTCTGACCCGATGACCCTGAAGTACTACCACGCCGAACCGCTGGCGAATTCGCTCAAATCGATGGTCCCGCTCAAGGAAAAGGGCCTCGCGTACGAGAGCATCTACGTCGATCTGCACAAGTTCGAACAGGGTGCTCGACCATGACGGCACGATCATCACCCACACCACGGTAATCAACGAATACCTCGAAGATGCCTTCCCCGATGCCCAGCCCGCCGACGCCCCTTTGCGCCCGCGCGATCCTGTGGGTGCGGCACGGATGCGCTACTGGAACAAGTTCATCGACGAACACGTGATGAATTATGTCTCCATGCACGGCTGGCACCGCATGGTCGGCGTCATCGCCCGCAACATCGAGAGCGGCGATTTCGAAAAGTTGCTCGAAACAATCCCGCTGCCCGACCAGCGCAAGAAATGGGCCACTGCGCGCTCCGGTTTCTCCGAGGCTGATCTCGTCAACGCCACCGCCAAGATCGAATACGCGCTTGACAAGATCGAGAAGCAGCTTGGCGAAACAAAGTGGCTGGCAGGGGGCACTTACACCCTTGCCGACATCAACTTCTATGCGCATTGCGGCGCGATGGTCGAACGCATGTTCCCGGAGATGGAGGTGGCCAAGCGGGCACCACGGCTCTGTGAATGGCGTGATCGTGTGGCTGCGCGCCCGGCAGTGGCCGAAGCGCTGAAAAGTGAGGACAGGACCGCACCGGGTCTGCGTGTCTGGTCAGGGGAAGTGCGTTAGTGGCTGGTTTCGTTCTGATTCATGGGTCCTGGCATGGCGGTTGGTGCTTCGATCCGGTGGCTGACATCCTGCGTGCGCGGGGGCACACTGTCATCGCGCCTACTCTTCCGGGCATGGGCGGCACGGCTGACGAAATGGCTGCCGTCACGCTGGCTGGCTGGGGCGATTTTGCTGCGCAGCATTGCCGCGATCTGAAAGAGCAAGGCGTTGGTCCGGTGGTCCTCGCAGGCCACTCGCGCGGTGGGCTCGTCGTCTCCACCGCGGCCGAGCGCGATCCGTCGGCGATGGACGCGCTGGTTTATATCTGCGCGATGATGCTCCCCTCCGGCATGAGCCGGGCCGAATTCAAGGAACTCGAAGGTCCCAACCCGGCGTTTGATGGCATCATCCGCAAGGTCCACGGCGGCATTGCGACCGAGATTGACAGCGAAAATGCTGCGGAAGTCTTCGCACAAATCTCGCCGCCAGATCTGGTCGAAGCGGCCATGGCAAGGCTCATGGCCGAACCTCACGCCCCGCGCTCCGAGAAGATCAGCGTAACGCCCGAACGCTGGGGCAGCCTGCCGCGCACCTATGTCGAATGCACGCTCGACCGCACCATCCCGATCAACAGCCAGCGCACGATGCTGGCGCATTCACCGGGTGCCAAGGTGGTGACGCTTGAGGCCGATCACAGCCCGTATTTGTCCAAGCCGTTGGAGCTGGCCGATGCGCTTGAAGGTGCAATTCCGGCCTAGTCGCTGAAAAAATTCAACTCCAGCAGGACGTTGTTCGGATCAGCCGTAAAGATCTGCCGCAGCCAGATGGCTGCGACAAAGTTGGTCTGGCAATCCAGCCCCATCGAACTGATGCGGCTCAACGTCTCGTCATAGCCTGAACAGTTCAGCGCCACATGATGAATCGCCCCGGTCAGCGATCCCGGCTGCACATCACGGTCATAGGCGCGCGGGCAATCGACCGCATTGATATGAACAATTGCCTTGCCGCCCGCATCGTACATCCATTGTGCGTTCTGCGGGGTGAGGGGAGGCGGACCATCGCGCCGCTCCAGCCCGAGCAGCGTGCGGTAGAACTCCGCCGTCTCGTCCAACCGGTCGGTGATGATGTTGACGTGATCCAGCGCGTTGACGTGCATGTTTGTTCTCTCCCGCAAACAAGAACGGCGGCGAAAGCATGGTGCTCCCGCCGCCGCAGAAATTCAACGAATCATACCATCAGCTCTTGAACACCACCGTCTTGGTGCCGTTCAGCAGCGCGCGGTCTTCCAGATGCAGACGCACCGCTTCGGCCAGCACGCGGCGCTCCACATCGCGCCCCTTGCGCACCAGATCCTCGGGACTGTCGGCATGAGTCACGCTTTCCACGTCCTGATGGATGATCGGGCCTTCATCAAGGTCGGTCGTCACATAGTGCCCGGTTGCGCCGATCATCTTCACGCCGCGCGCGTGTGCCTGATGATAGGGCTTTGCACCCTTGAAGCTGGGCAGGAAGGAATGGTGGATGTTGATGCAGCGGCCATTGAGGAACGAAGCCAGATCGTCAGACAGGATCTGCATGTAGCGCGCCAGCACCACCAGTTCCGCGCCCGTTTCGGTGACGATGCGCTTCACTTCGGCTTCCTGTTGCGGCTTGGTGTCCTTGGTGATCGGCAAGTGGTGATAGGGGATGTCGCCGATCAGCGAAATGTTCAGCGCTTCCTTGGGATGGTTGCCCAGAATTGCCACCACGTCCATCGGCAGTTCGCCCAACCGGGTGCGATAGAGAAGGTCACCCAAACAGTGGTCGAACTTGCTGACCATCAGGATGACTTTGCGCTTCACCGTGGTGTCACGCAGGTTCCAGTCCATCGCATATTGCTGCGCCACGGGCGCAAATGCTGCGCGGAAATGCTCGACCGAACCCTCGCCCGGATCGAACACCACGCGCATGAAAAAGTTGCCGCTCAGCGGATCGTCAAACTGCTGCGCTTCGCGAATGTTGCCCCCGGCTTCGAACAGGTTGCCGGTAACGCGGGCAACGATGCCCGGCTTGTCCTCGCAAGACAGCGTCAAAATCAGCGATGCGCTCATCAAAATCTCTCCCGTCGATCCTTCGCTTGGGCTGCGCTCATAGGGCGCAACATTTCCCATTGCGAATCTCTGCGCAGATTGTATGTGTTGCATACAAGTTTTTCAACCTGCCATTTCACAAGTCGGGAGAGTTATCATGGCAAAGAACCTTGAAGAGGTAATCAACGCGAACGGCAACGTGGTCGAAATGCTGCGCAATTCGCAGCTTGGCGCCTACGTGTACCCGGTCGTCGCACCGGAATTTTCGAACTGGCGTTCCGAACAGTGGGCATGGCAGCACAGCGCCGTCCTGTTCGACCAGTCGCACCACATGGTGAACCTGTACATTCGCGGCAAGGATGCACACAAGCTGCTGTCCGACACCATGATCAACAGCTCGAAGGGCTGGTCGGTCAACAAGGCCAAGCAGTACGTTCCCACCACGCCTTATGGCCACGTGATCGGCGATGGCATCATCTTCTGGGAAGAAGAGCAGAGC
>NZ_NCII01000123.1 GCF_002256775.1 Novosphingobium sp. 17-62-19
TCGCTACCCGCTATGAAAAGACCGATCAAAGCTACCGAGCAATGATCAATCTTGCCGCGCTCAGAATTGCTCTGCGGTAAATGTCCACAGGCCTTAGTTAATGCTTGCGGATGGGAGGGGTATTTCAGTGTGTGGGCACCGTACGGAATGCGGACCGAGTCGACATTGAGCTTGTGATTTTTGGATTTCCTCAGATGAAGCAAGCTCTCATGCGAGCGTCCCCAGTCAGAACCAAGATTAGCTTTGTTCTTGTAATGCCATACAATCCATTTGCATGATCCAAAATACTTCATGGAAGGATGCTTTATGTCTGCCAGAATTTCAGAAAATCCGCATACGTACATGCTACCTGTGGGTTTTAGCACTCTCGACGCTTGCTCAATCCACCTCATCGACCAAGCGATGTACGCCTCCTGGCTTTCAAAATTGTCCCAGTCAGCTTTCTTGATGTTATAAGGCGGATCGGCAAAAATGAGATCGACCGATGCATCAGGCAGCGATGCCAACCATTCTATGCTATCACCCTGATAGAGTTTACCATTCGGATGCGCAAAATGCTCGCGGAAACCAGACGTAACTGGTTCGCCTTCAAAGGTCTGGCCTTGGGGTCGGAGCAACTCCTCGAACAGCACAATCATTCTACCTCTTTTTGAGTGCTATGCGCGGATTACATATTCCCGTTTGCGCGTTTTGGTTAGACCTAACGGTTCGGAAGCTGTGCATATAACCATCAATAGCTGGACGTTGTGGGCAGATGGGTCGGTACCACCCTGAACAAACCCCAACACCCCTATTCCTTGACCGTTCAGGTTTCCCGCCCCATCTACCAACCCAACTGACCGCGCCGCACAGGCGCGCTGCAAGGGGCAAGTGATGCGCATTCTGATCGTCGAGGACGAACCCACTCTCGGCAAGCAGCTCAAGAACACGACCGAGGAATATGACGCGGTCGTGCTCGATCTCGGCCTGCCCGAGATCGACGGCCTGACCGTGCTGGGCATGTGGCGCAAGGAGGGGCGCAAGTTCCCCGTCCTCGTGCTCACCGCGCGCGATTCATGGTCGGACAAGGTCGCAGGGCTTGATGCCGGGGCCGATGATTACCTTGCCAAGCCGTTCCAGACCGAAGAACTGATCGCCCGCCTGCGCGCACTGATCCGCCGTGCTTCGGGCAATTCCTCGTCCGAACTGACTGCAGGCGATGTGCGGCTGGATACCCGTTCTGGCCGCGTGACGCTGAATGGCGAGCCGGTGAAGCTGACCGCGCAGGAATACAAGCTCCTGTCCTATCTGCTCCACCACAAGGGCAAAGTCGTCAGCCGCACCGAACTGATCGAACACATCTACGATCAGGATTTTGACCGCGATTCGAACACCATCGAAGTCTTCGTCACACGCATCCGCAAGAAGCTTGGCCCCGATGTGATCACCACGATCCGTGGCCTTGGCTACAGCCTCGACGATCCGGCTGGGCCGGGTCGCGGATAACTGGCGCGGGTAATCCTTGCCCACGCCACGGCCCGAACAGGATAAGGCACCGCAGCCAGCGCCGCACACCGGTTCGCTGGCGCGGCGTATGCTGCTTATCGCGGCGGGCTGGATCACCGTGCTGCTGCTGGGCGGGGGCCTCGCGCTCGACCAGACGCTGACCGGGCTGATTACCCGCAACTTTGACGAGCAACTGGAATACATGCTCACCGCCATGGTCGCCTCGGCCGAGGTTGATCCTGACGGCGAAGTCTATTTCAACCGCCCTTTGGGCGACCAGCGCTTCCTTGAACCCAACAGCGGTCTCTACTGGCAGATATCGGGGCAGGGGCACGAGGATTTTCCCTCGCGATCGCTGTGGGACCGCACGTTGCAAACCACGCTCGACCAGAACCATATCGAGCCGTTCATCGTTGACAGCGACCAGTTCGATGGTGAGCGTCTGCGCCTTATCAAGCGCTCGGTTATCCTGCCCGGCAGCAATACGCTGTGGGAGTTCCAGATCGGAGCCAGTCGCGGCGAGATTGACGCGCAGATCCGCCGCATCCGCTCGATCCTGCTCTGGTCGTTCCTGGCGCTGGGCGCAGGGCTGGTCGGCATGGCAGCCCTGCAAACCTACTACGGCCTCGGCCCCTTGCGCCGCGTTCGCCGCGCCATTGCGCGAATGCGGGAAGGGGAGGCAAGCCGCGTCACCGATCCGCTGCCGCTGGAAGTGCAGCCGCTGGTCACCGAACTCAACGCCCTGCTCGAACATTCGGAACGGCAGGCCGAAGAGGCGCGCACCCATGCCGGCAACCTTGCCCACGCGCTGAAAACCCCGCTCACCGTGGTGATGAACGCCGCCACCGCCAAGGCCGATGATCTGGCCGATACGGTAATCCGCGAGGCCGCTGTGATGCGCCGCCAGGTCGATCACCACCTCGCCCGCGCCCGCGCCGTGGGCCGCCGCGCGGTAGGCCTATCACGCGCACAAGTGTGGGAAAGCGCGCAGGCGGTGGAGCGCGCGGTGGTGCGGCTCTACCCCAACGTGCGGTTTGACATGGACGGCAGCCGCACCGCCGAAGTCTCGATAGAGCGGCAGGATCTGGACGAAATCCTCGGCAACCTGATTGAAAACGCGGCGAAATACGGCGGCGGCTCAGTCTTCATCACGATCGATGCTGCGCCTACCGACCCCAAATTCTGCGAGATCTGGGTGGAAGACGATGGCATGGGCATCCCCGAAGAAGCCCGCACCCGCATCTTCGATCGCGGCGCACGGCTGGACACCGGCAAACCCGGCACCGGCCTCGGCCTCGCCATCGTGCGCGATGTGGCGGAGATCTACGGCGGCAGCGTTGAGCTGAAGGAAAGCGAGGACTTGGGCGGGCTTATGTCTGTCCTGCGCCTGCCAAGGCCTGCAATAGCGAAGTAGCCAGTCGGCGCGTCAGAAACGCGCCTGACCCTGATTCCAGTTGCCCACATCGCAGTGCCCGCTGAACTTGGTCATGCCTTTCACTTCGATGCTGCCGGTTCGGCGGTCCACGGTGAACGTGGGCTTGTTCATCCCGTTCAGGCGATAAGTGCCGCTGATCATGGTCGGGCTGGATTGCAGGTTGGTGATTTCCCACCAGCCGTTGTCGCCACCCGAATGGATCGGCGGGACCAGGCTTTTGCCCAGATGAATGCGTCCATGATCGCCGTAAAGTTCGATCTGCACGTCAGAGCCGAACCCCTGCGTTGTCAGGCCTGATGATCCCCATTCCCACTTGTGGGAAAACGGATTCCATTTGTAGGTCGGCGGCGTGGTGGCCAGCTTCGTTCCCGCGCCATAGCAGACCAGCACCAGCGAGCCGGGGTCGCTTGGTTGAGGCTGGCCATGACCGTATGCAGGGGCGGTGCTAGCCACCTTGTCGCAATTGCCCGCAGGCACCGGCTGGATCGCGGAATAGCGCCCCTCCATCGTTGCCACCGAAACACATTGGCCTTTCCGCTGGTTCCACCAGAATGTGTAGCGCTGGTCGCCCACTGTAGAACTGTTGGTCGCTTCGTATCCGCGCGCCTGCAATTGCGTTTCCCCTCCGGCTCCGCGCGCGCCCACAAGGTCGGCCAGTTCCGGCACGCCCTGCGCCGAAGCGGTCTGCACATGGGCCGTTGAAGCCAGCAGGGCTGCAATCACAATCGGCGATGGGGAAACTTTGCGCATTCAAGCCTCCATTTGCAGGTTAACCAACAATGCTTGTCTTTACAGTAACATCCTTGCCAAGAGGATGAACTCGTGGCCAAGTAACGTCAACCGGTGCAGGGATCGCTCATGGATTTTTTCAAGATCATCCAGTCGCTTGAGGAACTCCTCTATGAAATGATGACGTGGCTGGTGTTCTACCCCCGCACACTCTGGCGATCATTCGCGCACCCGATTGCGCTGTTGCGCTATTCCGACCGGGAATTGCGCGATTCGCCCGACCAGCAGTTTCTTGAACTGCTCAGCCCACCACTGTTCCTGCTGTTAACCATCTTGCTGTCACATCTGATCGAAGTGGCGATGCACCAGCAATTGCCGATCCCGACCACGGAATTCGGGCGCGCTGTCCTGACCTCGGATCAGAACCTGTTGATCCTGCGGGCTTTGATGTTCTCGATCTATCCGCTGCTTTTTGCAGTTACCCGGCTGCACATTCAGCACATCCCGCTCAATCGCCAGACCTTGCGAGAGCCTTTCTTCGCGCAGTGCTATATCGCCGGACCATCAGCCCTCGTGCTCGGGCTGGCGTCGATCCTGATGCGGGTGCCGGGTGATGTGCCGTTGCTCGCCGGTGCCGCCATGGCGCTGCTCAGCGTCATCTGGTATCTGACCGTTGAAGTGATCTGGTTTCGCGTCCGGTTGGGCCTGAGCCTGTTCATCGCCGTCCGCACCACCATTTTCACGTGGCTCGCGGCGGCCTTCCTCAACTTTCTGGTTAGTTTCCTGGTGATTGGCCTGCGATAGCCGAAAGGGTCAGGCGCGCGGGTGGGCGTTACGGTAGACGTCTAGCAACGTGGCCGCATCGACCTGAGTATAAATCTGTGTCGATGACAGGCTGGCGTGGCCCAGAAGCTCCTGTAAACTCCGCAAATCCGCGCCCGCACCCAGCAGGTGCGTGGCGAAGGAGTGTCGCAGCGCGTGGGGGGTGGCGGTGGCGGGCAGGCCCAGCACAATGCGCGCGCGGGCTACGGCGCGTTGGACCATCCCTTGCGCCAAGGGGCCACCTTTTGCGCCGCGAAACAAGGGCTTGGACTTTTCCAGTGGCCACGGGCACTGGCGCAGATAGTCTTCCACACCCTCGCGCACGATCGGCAGCAGCGGCACCACGCGCTGCCGTCCGCCCTTGCCGGTGATCACCACGCTTTCGCCCAAAGGCAGGACCGAAGCGGGCAGGGCCAGCGCCTCAGCAATGCGCATCCCGGCGCCATAGAGCAGCAGCAGCACGGCCCGGTCACGCGCGGCGATCCACGGTACGCTGGCATCATCCGCCACGGTTTCTGCAAGGTTTACAGCCTCATCCGGCGTGATCGGGCGCGGCAGGCCTTTCTTCACACGCGGGCCGCGCAGGCGCGGGCGGCTGGCATCCAGATCGCCCGCCTGCTCCTTGGCAAAGGCAATGAACGTCTTCAGCGCCGACAATTCCCGCGCCGCCGAAACATTCCCCAACCCATCGGCGCGCCGCTCGGCCAAGTGGGTGCGCAAGGTGGCGGCGTCGATCCGCGCCACGGTCGCCCAATCCAACTCGCCGTCGAGTGCATGGAGCATCCGGGCGGCGGTGGCGGCATAGGCGCGGACGGTGTGGGGGGAGCGGCGACGCGATTGCGCGAGGTGGGCGTTGTAGGCTTCGAGAATGTCCGCCGCCGTCATGCGCTCACCAATTGGTGCGAAACGATGTCGCCCAGCAGCGCTTCAAGCAGCGGTGCGCCCTTTTTGGTGACGGTTAGGTGCATTTTGGTGCACTCCAGAAACCCCATTGTTGCGAGCCGTTCGCAAGCTTTGCGGTCGATCATCGCATCTTCGGAAAGGCCGAAGCGCGCGGCAAGGGCAGGCGGGGAAATGCCCTCGGTCAGCCGCAAACCCATCAGCAAAGCCTCGGTCGCCTGCTCACTGACCGGCAGCAAGCGCTCTTCCGAAATACCATGCCCTTGCTCGGTCACTGCGCGCAGGAAGTTCTCCGGCTTCTTGTGCCGCACCGTCGCTGCGCCCAGCCTGCGCCCATGCGCGCCGGGGCCGATGCCGATGTAATCCTGATAGCGCCAATAGATGAGATTGTGGCGGCTTTCCTCGCCGGGGCGCGCGTGATTGCTGGTCTCGTAGGCAGGTAATCCGGCGGCGGCAGTCAGTTCGCGGGTGAGCGCGAAGAGGTCCGCGCCTGCATCGTCGTCGAGCGGAGTCAGCTTGCCTTCGCGGACGAGCGTGGCGAAGCGGGTGCCCGGTTCGATGGTCAGTTGGTAGAGCGAAAGGTGTCCGGTTCCGAAACCCAAAGCGCGCTTCAGTTCAGCTTCCCACTGGTCCGGCGACTGTTCGGGGCGGGCGTAGATCAGGTCGAAGCTGACACGCGTGTAAGTTTTCTGCGCAAGCTCCAGCGCCGCAAGGCTTTCGCTGACGTCATGGAGGCGGCCAAGGAATTTCAATGTGTTGTCGTCAAGCGCCTGCAGCCCGAGCGAGACGCGGTTGATCCCGGCAGAGGCCAGCGCGGTGAAATTGGCGGCTTCGACGGAGCTGGGATTGGCCTCCAAAGTGATCTCGATGCCCGGCGCAAAGCCCCACAGGGTTTCCGCCTCACGCAGTAGTGCCTCAACCAGCGCGGGCGGCATTAGCGAGGGGGTGCCGCCGCCGAAGAAGATCGAGGTGAGGGGGCGGCCGGGCGTCAATCGCGCTTCGTGGCGCATGTCGGCGAGCAGGGCGGCGGTCCATGCCGCGATGTCCGTTCGCTCGCGCACATGGCTGTTGAAATCGCAATATGGGCATTTTGCGAGGCAGAACGGCCAGTGGATGTAAAGGGCGAGGGGTTGCATCGTGCGCCCCTTAGCATTGTTCTGCTCCCCCGCGAAGGCGGGGGTCTCAGGAGGTTTACACTGAGGTTCCGTCAAAGGCCTGAGGCCCCCGCCTTCGCGGGGGAGCGCTGGTTTGGGGTTTATGCGAACTGGTCCGCCACCAGCTTGGCGAAGGCGTCGGCGCGGTGGCTGATCGCGTGTTTTTCTGCCGGGTCGAGTTCCGCGAAGGTGCGCGTATCGCCCATGGGCACAAACACCGGATCGTAGCCGAAGCCCATCTTGCCGCGTGGAGGCCACGTCAGGGTGCCGGGGGCGCGACCTTCGTAGACCGCGTTTTCGCCATTGGGCCATGCTATCGCGAGGACGCAGGCGAAGTGGCAGCCGCGTGGGGTATCGGGGCCGAGTTCGGCGAGTTTGCCTTCGACTTTGCCCATTGCCATGTACCAGTCGCGGCGGGGGCCGCCTTCGAAGATGTCGGCTTCTGCCCAATCGGCGGTGTAGACGCCGGGTGCGCCGCCGAGAGCATCGACACAGAGGCCGGAATCGTCGGCCAAGGCCGGGATTTGCGCGGCTTGGGCGGCGGCTTGGGCCTTGATCAGCGCGTTTTCGATGAAAGTCGTGCCCGTTTCGGCAGGCTCAGGCAGGCCGAGTTCGCCCGCTGACAGGCATTCGATGCCGTAGGGGGCGAGCAGGGCCTGGATTTCCTTGAGCTTTCCGGCGTTGTGCGTGGCGATCACGAGTTTGCCGGTGCTGAGGCGGGGCATTTGGCTTCCTTACGTCTCGCTTGGTTGAGGGAGGCCCCCGCCTTCGCGGGGGCGCTTTCCTTCAAAAGCAGTTCCTCAATCTTAGCCGCGCACGGCCTTTTCCTGTGCGGCGAAGATTTCGTTGCAGCCGATGCGGGCGAGGCGCAGGAGGCGCAGGAGGCCTTCTTCGTCGTATGTCGCGCCTTCGGCGGTGGCCTGTGCTTCGGCGATCTTGCCGCCTTCGATCAGCACGAAGTTGGCGTCCGCGTCAGCCGATGAATCCTCGATGTAATCCAGGTCCAGCACGGGCTGGCCGTTGACGATGCCGCACGAGATGGCTGCGACCTTTTCGGTCAGCGGGTCTTCCTTGATCGCGCCGCTGGCCAGCAAGCCCTGCACGGCAAGCCGCAGGGCGACCCATGCGCCCGAGATCGAGGCGGTACGGGTGCCGCCGTCGGCCTGGATCACGTCGCAATCCAAGGTGATCTGGCGTTCGCCCAGCTTCTTCATGTCGGTGACCGAGCGCAAGGAGCGGCCGATCAGGCGCTGGATTTCCTGCGTGCGGCCCGATTGCTTGCCCTTGGCCGCTTCACGGCTGCCGCGCGTGTGCGTGGCGCGGGGAAGCATCGAGTATTCTGCGGTGACCCAGCCTTCGCCCTTGCCGCGCAGGAACGGCGGCACGCGCTCTTCGATGGAGGCGGTGACGAGCACCTTGGTATCGCCAAAGCCGATCAGGACGGAGCCTTCAGCGTGTTTGGTGAAGCCGGTTTCAATGGTGATGGGGCGCATTTCATCGGGCGCACGGCCGGAAGGTCTCATGGAATTTCCCTCGCAAGTTTGGATGGCCTCTGGCGCATTG
>NZ_NCII01000022.1 GCF_002256775.1 Novosphingobium sp. 17-62-19
ACGATATAGCCGCGATGATCCTTGATGCTGGAACATCCCGCTGCCGCCACGCCGAGCGCAAGCACCGCCGCACCCTGCACTATCAGCCGCATGTTCCGCATTGTCAAACTCCGCTCTTCACTGATGCCATGTCATGCCCGTTTGCATCGGGAATGCACAGCCACTATCGCCAAGCCCAATTGGGTGTCCCTTAGGGTTCAATCGGGATAACCGCAATGCCGCCCGCACCAGCATCACCCGATGCCTGCTGGACGGCCCAGATTTAATCGCCCCTGAACGGGCACGATACCAAGGAAGCGCACGATGGGATTTTTGGGAAAGCTGTTCGGACGCAAGGCCGACGACCGCGACGTTGCCCGCCCATTGTGGCACCGTACAGTCGAAATCGCGCGCGAGAAGGAATGGTACCGCGATTGTGGGGTGGCCGACACCGTAGCCGGGCGATTCGACATGATCACGCTGATCCTTGCCATCGTGCTGATCCGCATGGAACGTGATGCCGAACTGGTAGACCCGTCGGTGCGCCTTACGGAGCTTTTCGTCGATGACATGGACGGCCAGTTGCGCGAAAGTGGCGTTGGCGATCTGGTGGTGGGCAAACGCGTGGGCAAATTGATGAGCGTGCTAGGCGGTCGACTCGGCGCCTATCGTGAAGGGTTGGCTTCGGGAGACGAAGCCGTGATGGCCGATGCGGTGGCGCGCAATGTCAGCCTGCACGATGGCACCGATCCGCTGCTGGTTGCCCGCCGCGCCCGCGCCTTCGCTGCCGGACTGGCCCTTGTGCCTGCCTATCGCGTGCTCGATGCGGAGATTGGCAAGTGAGCGCACCTGAATTCTCGCACATGGTGGACCTGCGTCAGATCGGTGATGCGCCGGTAGTATTGGTGCCTGATGAAACCGAACGCCGCCGTCTTGCCGGTCGCTTTGCCATCACAGCCATAGACTCAATGCGCGCGGAACTGTTTCTGACAGTCGATGGCCAGACGGTTGAGGCAAAAGGCAAACTCACCGCCAGTATCGTGCAAATGTGCGCCATTTCGGGCGAAGACTTCCCTGTGAAGATCAGCGAGCCGGTTGCCCTGCGCTTCGTTCCCTCCAGCGCCCACCACGCACACGACGAAGAAATCGAGATCAACGCCGACGATTGCGACGAGATCGAATACGAAGGTACCGTCTTCGATCTTGGCGAAGCCGTGGCACAAAGCCTCGCGCTTGCCATCGATCCTTTCGCCGAAGGACCGGATGCCGACAAGGCGCGTGCTGAACACAAGCTTGGCGGAGATGTCGCTTCCGGTGCATTTGCCGCCCTCTCTGCGCTAAAGAAGGACTGAAGCCTTGGCGCAACCCTCAGCGCGTGGGCGCGATCTAACCAGCGGGCCGATCCTGCGGACGCTCGTGCTGTTTTCCGCGCCGACGCTGACATCGAACATCCTCCAGTCGCTCAACGGGTCGGTCAATTCTGTCTGGGTCGGACAGATGCTGGGCGAAGGCGCGCTGGCGGCCACGGCCAACGCCAATGTGGTGATGTTCCTCGTGTTCGCCGCCGCCTTCGGCTTTGGCATGGCCGCCACGGTGAAGATCGGGCAGGCCTTTGGCGCGCGCGATGTGCTGGCGGCACGGCGCACTTTCGGTTCAGCAGTAGGGTTTTGCGTCCTGCTCTCGCTGGTAGTCGGCACACTTGGATGGGTTTTCGCGCCTCAATTGTTGACGGCAATGGCCGCGCCGGGCGAAACGTATGGCCTTGCGCTCACATACCTGCGCGTGATCTTCGTTGCCATGCCCGCATCGATGGTCACCGTCATGCTCAGCATGGGCCTGCGCGGTGGTGGCGATGCGTCAACTCCGCTCAAGTTCATGATCCTTTCGGTCGTGCTCGACATTGCGCTTAACCCGCTGCTGATCGGCGGATACGGCCCCATTCCGGCGATGGGCATTGCCGGTTCCGCTCTGGCCACCGCCATTGCGTCGTTCGTCTCGATGGCTGGCATCGTCGCCTATGTTTATGTCATGGACTTGCCGCTGCGCCTGCGTGGCAGCGAGCTGGCATGGCTCTGGCCCCGCCGTGATGAGCTTGGCTACATCATCACCAAGGGCCTGCCGATGGGCGCGCAGATGCTGGTCATCTCGGCCGGCGGCATCATCGTCATCGGCCTCGTCAACCGTGAAGGCCTGCTCGTCAGCGCCGCCTATGGAGCCGCACTGCAGCTGTGGACCTACCTGCAGATGCCCGCGATGGCGATTTCCGCTGCAGTCAGCGCCATGGCTGCGCAGGCCATCGGCGCTGGTTTGAACGAGCGGCTTGGTCGCATCACGCGCGCGGGCGTCATGCTCAACCTTGGACTGACTGGCCTGTTGTGTGCAGCGATCCTGTTGTTTGATCGCCCCGCGCTCGAACTTTTCCTCGGCGCAGACAGTCCAGCAGTGGACGAAGCCCGGCACATCCAGTTTCTCGCAAGCTGGAGCTACGTGCTGTTTGGCATAACCATGGTCCTGTTCGGCACCATGCGCGCAGGCGGCGTGGTGTGGACGCCACTGATCGTACTGGGCATTGCGATGTATCCGGTGCGGCTGGGTTTCTATTACGCCTTCTACCCCACATTGGGTGCGGACGCGCTGTGGCTGGCCTTTCCGGTCAGTTCTGCCGTCGCCGTGGCACTGTCGGTCTACGCCTATCGCCAGCCTCAATGGCGTGAAAGCGCGCGCGCAGTTCCGGCAGAGGAATGCGAGGAAGAAACCCACGCCGACGCCGATCCGGCAGGCCGCATGGCGCCCAACCTCTGATTCGAAATCAGCGGCTTTGCGCCCGCCACCGCTGAACGGTGCGTTCCACCGCGCGCTCCTCGCCGCCGCTCTTGCTCCACAATTCGTGGAATGATGGGTCATTCGACGCTGGCCGCTTCATCACGTCCAAATCGTCGAACGAGACACGCATCGGGATCGAAACGCCTTCACCCGAAATGATGCATTCGCGGTTGCGCAGCGCCGGGATCGTATCGACAAAGCCACGCGCGCCTTCAGGCATTGCGGCCTTGACGAAAGCCTGGTCGCGATCGTTGTTCAAACGCATCGAAATGATCGTGCCGCATTGCGAAAGCACGCCTTCGGCAAGGTCCGACGGCCGCTGCGTGATGAGCCCCAGCGAGACGCCGTATTTGCGCCCTTCCTTGGCAATGCGCGAAAGGATGCGGCCAACCGATGATCCGTCAGAATTCTTCTCGTTCGGCACATAGCGGTGTGCTTCTTCGCAGACCAGCAACACCGGCCGCGTCTCTTCCTCGCGCGCCCAGATTGCGTAATCGAACACAAGGCGGCTGAGCACGGCTACCACCGTTGTGGTGATTTCCGAAGGCACGCCTGAAACGTCGATAATCGAAATCGGCTTGCCATTGGCAGGAAGGCGGAAAACCTTGGATATGAACTCCGCCATCGTATCGCCCACCAACATGCCCGAAAACATGAACTGGTAGCGCGGATCGCCGCGCACTTCCTCGATCTTGGTTTTCAGACGCATGTAGGGGATCGAATTGGTCCCCTTGTCCAGCCGCCCCATCTCGTTCTGCAGGATGATCAGCAGGTCTGACAACAGATAGGGAATCGGCGAATCGACAGTGATCTTGCCAATCTGTTCAGCCAGCCGGTTCTTGCTGCGCGCGGCCAGCAAGCACTTGCCCAGAATGTCGAGGTCAAGCTGCCGATCGGCACCCTTGGTGGTGATGAACACCTCGCAGTGTTCTTCAAAGTTCATGAGCCAATAGGGCATCTGAAGGTTCGACACGTCGAGCAACTGCCCGGTTGTCTTGAATGCGCTGGAATATTCCCCGTGTGGATCGATCATCACGATGTGGCCCGAAGGGGCCATTTCACAGATGCGGTGCAAGATCAGCGCAGCAGCGGTAGATTTGCCGGTGCCAGTCGATCCCAGAAGCGCAAAATGCTTGCCCAGCAGTGCATCGACATAGATCCCGGCGCGGATGTCGCGCGTCGGAAACACCGTGCCGACCGAAATGTTGGTGCGGCCGTCGCTCGCATAGATCTGACGCAAATCGCTCGATGTGGCCGGATAGACCAGTGCCCCCGGCACTGGAAAGCGCGTCACGCCGCGCCGGAAGCCATAGATGCGCCCGGTCAGTCGCTCTTCCTCGCCTTCGCCCAGAAAGTCGATCTGCGCCACGATGCCGCCGCCCACCGAAGTATCCTGGCGTTGCGTGCGCACGCTGGCCAGCAGCCATGCATTGCCCACGCGGATCTTGATCTGGCTGCCGACCTTCCCGGAAAGCGCAATCGAAGGGTCACCGTCTTCGGCACATTCTTCCAACCGCGTCAGATCAAGCGCGATGGCCGAACTGGACCCGGCAATCTCAACCACGTAGCCAATTGGCTTGGCAGCGTTTTCCGAAACTTGCGGTTCAGTCGGTACAGCAAATGGTGCCCGCGCTTCGACCTGCAGGCCTCCTGCGTTTTCCCGCGCCACAAACTCCTGCATCCTCATTTCGGACATCACGCGAAAACCTCATGGCCGGACATGGCATAAAGGCAATCGCTACTGCGTGAGGGTTAAGATCGGCTAAATTTTGGGTAGGCCACCGAACACATGGAACAATGGAAAAGCCACCGATTGCGCAGCAATTCCCGCATTCCATGATCAATCAGATGAGGGCAAACAACCGGCCCGCAACCCATCCCATTGCTACAGAGACCAATACGGCAAACAAGCCATAGAGCCAGCCGTTGCGATCCGCCGCCACTGCGACAAAGCGTTCGAAACCCTGCTTGCTGACCTCGACCCTTGTGATGGCCGATGTCACCACTTTGCCGTCACGGATGGCAAAGGTTTCGGCAGTGTAAGTGCCGGTCTGCACACTGGAAGGCAGGCTGATCCGCGCCTGATACAGCACTTGCCCGCTGATTTTCACGCTGCCCTCTTCCTCGCGGTAGAGGCCTTGCCCACGCATCAGGTCAACCAGCCCGGCAGAAAAGCGCTTCTGCTCCTTGGGATCGATCACCCCGATGGGGGAAAGCTGGAGCCATTTGAGGCCCAGTTCATAAATCGCCGCCGTCTTGTCATCCACGATCTTGGCAATTGGGCGTGACGAGGCGACCGCAAAATAACTGGGGGCCGAACGGAATTCGAGCGAATCCGCATTGATCCAAATGCCCGCCAGCTTCTGCTTCTCGCGCAGCACAATGGATTGGACCGGACCTTCAAGCACGACGACAATATCGTATTCCTGCGCAGCGCGGCTGCCTTCGGGGCTGAGAATCGCGCCGAACAGGAGCAGGTCAGCGCCGGTAAAGCCCTGCCGCACCTGAATTTCGTGCTGCGAGATTTCCGGCACAAGAATGGGGTCACGCGCGCCCAGCAGGATCATGCACAACAGCAGTGCCAGAAACCGGAAGCGGCCATCCGCCATCATAGGGGGACCACAGTATAAATTTCGTCGGGCCGATACCCAAGGCGCAGCGCCATTTGCATCGCCACCACCAGCACAATAACGGCCAGGATCAGGCGCAAGTGTTCAGGCTTGGCCTTTTGCGCAAACTGCGCGCCCACTTGCGCCCCTGTCACCGATCCGATCAGCAGCATCACCGCCAGCACGATATCCACCGCGCGCGTGGTCAGTGCGTGCATCATCGTCGTCGCCATCGTCACAAACAGGATCTGGAACAAGGACGTGCCGACGACGACATTCACCCCCATGCCAAGGATATAGAGCAGCGCAGGCACAAGGATGAAGCCGCCGCCGATGCCCATCAGCATGGTCAGAATGCCGGTCAACACACCCAGCAGCAGCGGGGCGAGCGGCGAGATGTAGAGCCCTGAACGATAGAACCGCCACCGCAGCGGCAGGCTTGCCACCAGCGGATGATGCCGCCGCTTGCGCGCGGGCTGCGGCAGGCCGGATTTCTGCGCCCGCAACGTGGTGATGCTTTCATGCGCCATCAGCCCGCCGATGCCGCCCAGCATCAGCACATAAAGAATGTTGATCACCGTATCGATCTGGCCAAGCGATTGCAGCAGCCGGAACAGCAACGAACCAAGGCCCGTGCCGATCACCCCGCCCGCCACCAGCACTGCACCGATGTGATAATCGATCCCGCCGCGCCGCGCGTGGGCAAAAGCACCCGAAACGCTGGCTCCGGTCACCTGGCTGGCAGCCGATGCCGCAGCCACCGTAGGCGGCACTCCGTAGAAGATCAGCAAAGGCGTGGTCAGGAATCCGCCACCAACACCGAACATGCCTGAAAGCAGCCCCGTCAGCGCGCCGAGGCCGATGATGACCAGTCCGTTGACGGAAAGATTTGCGATCGGCAGGTAAACGTCCATTGCCCTTGGACGCTAGGCTGACCGCGGCCTGCCAGCAACCCCGCACGGCTGCTTTTACGGCAAAAAGCTGTGTCGTGCTCTTGCCTAGAACGAAGACGCCACAGTCAGCGCCGGGCCGCTGCCGGGCCGCGCGCTTCCAGCCACGCGAAAGCGCCAGTCCAACGCAATGCGCGCGGGTGTTGCATCGCCAAGATCAAGCCGCACTGAGGCGCGAGGGCCAACGTCAAACCGCACAGCCCCCTCCTGCCCGCCGGACCAGATGCCTGCGCCAATGCGCAAGTCACGGTTTTGTCCGCCAACTCCCGGCGGTGCGCGATCGATCATCACTTGTGCATCATAAAACGCTGTTGCCCCGCGCCCTCCGGCATATCCTCCCTGCGCATAGGCCTCCACTCGCAATCCCAGCGGCAATTCCTGCGGCGGCAGTTCGGTGATGACCGTCGCCACCGGTCGCACTTGCATCGGCCCGGTCCTGGTATCCTGCAAGCGCGCCTCGGCCAGAACACGCAACGGCAGGCGGGCCAAAGGGCGGAACCCGAAGCCCAGTGCCAGTTCCTTGTCCCTGCCCGGTGCGCTGATCGCCAGCGATGTCCGCAGATAGCCATAGCTCTCATGCACATCCCCACGCCCCAGTCGGTACCGCACCACCGCACCGGCTTGGCTCGCACCGTATGACGCCGCGCCCGGTGCCTGCGCCGCCGCGCCACTGCCTGCCCGCAGCAGCAGCCAATTGTCCCCGCTCCAGCGCGGATCGTCCTTGACCAGCGCGGGGCCGGGCGGGGAGACTTTCGCGGGCTTCGCCGCCTGCTCTGGCACATCTGGCTCACGACGACGCGGTGGCACGGCAAACGCTGGATTGGTTGAGTGCAGCAGGCTGGCAAGCAAAAACGGCGGTGCAAGCTGCCCAGACGCCACCCTCACATCACCCACCCGGTCGTTGGCTTTCACCCGACCGTTGGTGATGATGCGCTGCCTCACCGGCCACACCATGCCCTCCCGCACCATGGCCCTTGCAATGACCAGCGCGCCTTGATTCTGCGTCTCCATAGCCGCCGGCAGAACCGGCAGCGGCCTTTCCGCGCCCTCCCTCATCACCATGCGCACGCCAGTCCATACCGCCAGCACCAGACATAAGGCGATCAAGGGTTGCCCACGCCGGTTTAAGCCGATGCGGTGCATCATGCGGCGGACGGCAACGCCGCACCCGAATGGTCTTCACCTCCGCAGGCCGTCACCACATGGACCCGATGAACCGTATGCTCCCACCGCAGCCTCTGCCCTGAAAGCACGCGCACATAGGCCACCAGCGCGCGCTGCGTAGCCATGATCGCGATGACATTGCCCACCGGAAAGCGCACGAGGGCGCGCGCGCCCTCGGTCCACCCGTATTCCCGCCCGGAATGCATCGCCCGCATCGCCAGCCGCCAGAGCAGACTGGCAAGGTTGAACACGAGAAGGCCGCGCAGCAGGGGGCTGGACGGCACCCGCTCCACCAGTCCCGCCGCTTCCAGCACCAGCATCATCGGCCACAGCAGCAACATCAGGTAGGCCACGGTCAGAACCAGCGCCACCAACGGCCCGCGCCTGTCCCGCAACCGCATCCACAGGTCGCCGGGTCCCACACGCCAGCCCAGCCGGTCCCAGCCCTGAAAGGCAATCCCGTGAATCCACCGCGTCTTCTGCCGCACCGACGCGGCGATGGTGGCAGGAAAGAACTCCCGCGTGGCAATCAGCCCACCGCTTTCGTCCCGCACCCGCAGGAACGTGGAGCGCCCGCCCGTCTGGTTCACCAGCAGCCCGCATTCGTAGTCCTCGGTCAGGCAGTCTGCCGCAAAGGGGTCAACGCTGCCCCGCTGTGCGATGATCCGGTCAATCGCCCGGCGGGAGAATGCGCACCCCACTCCCGCCGCTGGCAGCGCTGCGCCGATCCGGTCACGCACCACCATGTCGCGCGCGTGCGCCTCGGCAAATTCATCGCAGTAATGCCCCGCCACCCAGCGCGAGGCCGCCTGCGGTTCTGGCCGCACCGGCAGTTGCACGAAGTCCACCCGGTCCAGTTCCCGGTCCATCAGCGTCAGCGCCGATGGATGCACCATGTCCTCCGCATCATGCAGAATCAGCGCCCGGACCTGCTGCCTGCTGCGCCGCTCGTCCTCACAAATCGCGCGATAGAGCCGGTTGAGGCAATCAGCCTTGGTCGTCGGCCCGTCGCAATCGTGCAGCACCACGCGCAGCCGGTGATCGCCCCCGGATGCGACCAACGCCGCCAGCGTCGCCTCATCATTTCGATAACAGCCAACATAGATGCGCAAGTTGCGCTGCGGCCAGGACTGGAACGAATGGCGCACCATATCCCCGATCACGCCCGCTTCCTGCCACGCGGGCACCAGCACCGCCGCCATACCGCGCAATTCCGCCTGTGCCGGGGCAAGCAGCCGCTCCGTCCTCAGCCCACCGCTGAACCGCAACCGGAGCCAGGCCAGATCGACCAGCATTTCATCAAGTGCGAACACCGCAAACCATATCGCTGCAAACAGCAACAGTTCGTGTTCAGCGGCGGCAAGCCACTGCAACACTGAAATGCATGGTCCGGTAATCGGTGGACATGCCAGCAACACCCTGACCCCGTTTGACGCACCCGACCGCGCTGGGCACCGCAGAATGCTATGCCTGCTCAGCAGGATTCAGGAACCAAGGGATGATTCGAAAATGGCAGGATTGCCAGGAACCAAGGGAACTTGGCACCGCCTTAGCCACAATGAAGCCGCAGAAAGGCAACGCCAAATCTGCTGAATGATCGACAAATGCGATCAAACTCAGTGCAACAATGTGTGAAACCATTCACTGATTCTGGCGTATAAGCGGCGAATTCCAACCGTCCACACAAAGGGGAAACATCATGCCCGGCGACAACGCAAAGAAGGCTCTGATCGACAGCCTCAACGGCCTGCTGGCCGATTACTTCACGCTCTATCTCAAGACCAAGAATTTCCACTGGCACGTCGCTGGTCCGCAGTTCCACGATCTGCACCTGCTGTTCGATACGCACGCGACCGAACTGTTCGCGCTGACCGACGTGATCGCTGAACGCGTGCGCAAAAACGGTGGCAGCACGCTCACCAGCATCGGCGCCATCGCAGGCAAATCCTCGATCAAGGACGACGATCGCGCCAAAGTTGACGCGATAGACATGGTCAAGACTCTGCGTGACGACAACGCTGCGCTGGTCAAGGTGATCCGCGCGGTCAAGGCCGCAGCCACCGAAGCGGGCGACAATGCCACCGAAGGCCTCGCCGACGACTGGACCGACCAAGCCGAACAGCGCGCCTGGTTCCTCACCCAGATCGCTGCCTGATAACGTCTGCCCACCAACCCCGCTCGTCCTGAGCCTGTCGAAGGACGCTGGCACAACGCCAGCCAACCACCCTTCGACAAGCTCAGGGTGAGCGGGGTGGGGTCTATTCAATAAAGCAGAATGCCTCAGAACGTCCCGCTCGTCCCGATGCCGATGCCGCCGGGACGGGCGTCGAACCCCCCGGCGCGCAGTGCGTCTGCCGTTTCCTGCGGCAAACCGGACAGCGTCAGGTCCGCCTGCCAACGCCCGTCTCCGGCAATGCGCAGCGTCATCTGCTCCATGCCCTGCGCCCCGCGCAACGGCACCAGCAGCGCGCCCTTGTCGCACCGCGCCTTGCCCGAAAGCGTGATCGGCCCCGGCAACAGTGGCCCCGGCGATGCCAGCGTGAGGCTCAGCGTGCCCTCTGCCGAAACGCACTGCCCGCCATCCATCGCCACAGAAAAATCGCCAAAGCCCAGCGATGTCACCGGCAACTGCCCCAGTCCGTCAGGCAAGCCAATCGTCCCGCTGGCATGGGAAAGGCCGCGCGCCGAAGCCTTGGCCGCAAACCCTTCGCGCGAAACGGCAAACTGCGTGCGTCCGATCAACAGCGGCAAAGGCTCAAGCCCCGCCTCCACCGTGCCAATCGGCAGCGGCCCGACGTTCAGGTCGGCAATCCGCCCGTCCCAGACCGAACCTTCCACACTGCGCGCCGTCACATTTTCCGGCATCGCCATGCCCAGTACCAACCGCAACGGCAGCAGCACGATCAGCGCCAGCAAGGCCAATCCCGCCAGCGCCAGCCAACCGCGCCGGGTCATCCCCGCCTCGCGCACGAAAATCCAGCGCCCGATCATGCGCCTGCCCGCCGCAGCGTGACGTTTACCGAAACCGTGCCATCGGGCGCGGGCGTCACCGTCAATTGTTCCACCGCCAGCCCTTGCGCCGACAGCCCATCAAGCCACGCCAGCGCGGCCGATGCCCGCGCCGTGGGGATCACCATGGCCACCATGTCGCTGCCCTGCTTCTGGCTCGATTGAACAACGAAGCCTGCTTCCTGCGCGCTCGCCTGCGCCACCTGTTCCGCCGGTCCGGCCAGCGCTGCCGCACGCGGAGCAGGCGCACGCTTCAAGGCCTCAAGCCCCGCCACAATCCGCCCGGCGCGCTCAGTCGCCTCACGGTGGCGAACCGCCGCATCGTCCAGCGCCGCGCCCAGCGGCAGGATCAGGCCATAGACCAGCAGCATCAGCGCGGTCAGCCCGCCTGCCACGCCCACCAGCCAGCGCTCACGCCCGGTCAGGCCGATGAACCATGCAGAAGCCCGGCCCATCATGGCGCCCTCACCGTAATGGCCGCCACCGTCGCTCCCGTAGGATCAGGGGCCAGCGATGGTGGCACGGTCACTTTCCAACCCTGATTTTGCAGCGCAATCAGCACCGCGTTCACATCTTCGGCACGCGGTGCCGCAGCCGTAAAGCGCAGCGTCCCATCCGCGCCATAACCCAGATCGCGCAGCTTCACCCCCGGCACAGCGCGCATCACATCCAGCAGCGCGGCAGCGGGCGCGGCAAAGCTCGCCCCGCCCTCACCCCGGCGCGCCAGTTCGGCGTTCAGCAAACGCTCGGCAGAATCCAGATCGGTCGCCGCCGGAAAACGCTGCTGCGCCAGCTCCAGCGCGCGGCTCTCTTCGGCAGAACTGTCCATGTTCCACTTCACCACCCACACCAGCATCAGCAGCAGCGCCAGCAAAGCCGCCACCGCCGCCATGCGCGCAAGGCCCAGCCAATCCGCCGTGCGAAACACCGAAACCCGGCGCGGCGCATACTGCGCTTGCCGCAGGTTGATTGGCGGCGCGGCGTGGATTTCCGCCAGTCGGGCCAGCAGATCATCGCCCGTCAGCGCCGATTGCTCCAACCCTTCGGCAAGGACTGACACCAGCCCCGGCTCAGCCACGAAGGCCGCCTCCGCCGTGCGCGCCACCAATTCCCCACCAAGATCGGCCAGCATCAGGCCCCGCTCAGGGCGTGGCAACACCAAAGCGGCGGGCACCAATGCTTGGGGATCGATCCCCTGCCCCGCCAGCATCGCCAGCCAGCGATCCATCACCGCTGGAGCCACCCGGCACGCCACCAAGCGCCCGTCATGCGCGCCAACCGCTACATGCTGCCCCGCTTCAAGCCCGCCTTGCGCCAGCCCCAGCCGCTCTGCCGCAAGGGCCTGCGCCACCGGCATATCGGGCAACGGCTTATCGATCACCGGCGCATCCGCTGCCGGCACCAGCACCGTCACTGCCCCAGCCGCGCCACAAGGCGCGCTTTCGGCTTGCGCATCAAAGGCCATTTCACGGCCAAGCCCGCTCTCACCCACACGCCACCAGCGCCACGGCGCATCCGCCTGTGCAGGCAGCAGGACGATCAGGCCGTCAGGAACAGACGCGGCAGCAGCCATCGCTCGTCAGTTCTGCCCGGCGTAGATGTCAGCGTTCAGATCGGTCCCGCCCGGTTGCCCATCGGCCCCCAGCGAGAAGATTTCGAACGGCTTCCCGTCACGCCCCGGCGCCTGATACTGATAGGCATGGCCCCACGGGTCGGTCGGAATGTCCTTCACATAGCCGCCCGAACGATAGTTCTGCGGCATGGAAAGATTGGCAGGCGGCGTCTTCAGCGCATTCAGCCCTTCGCCGAGCCCCGGATAGCTCGCCATGTCCAGCCGGTACATTTCCATGCCCTGTTCCAGCGTGGCAATGTCACTGCGCGCCTTCACCACCATCGCCTTGTCCTGGCTTGGCAGCACGTTGATCAGCACCACGGTCGCCAGCAAGCCGATGATGAAGATCACCACCATCAGTTCAACAAGGCTGAAGCCGTTGCGGCGGCGCTTGTCCTCGGTTTCGGGAGTTTCAGGTGCGATTTGGTCAGTCATGGTCAAAGTCCGGTAAGGTTCTGAAGCTGCAGGATCGGCAGCAGGATGGCCAGAATGATGAGCGCCACAGCCGTGCCCATCACCACGATGATTGCAGGTTCCAGCAGCGCCATCATCGCCGCGGTAAAGGCTTCGAACTCGCGCTCAAGGTAATCGGCAGCGCGCTCCAGCATGGTACCAAGCTGCCCAGCCGCCTCGCCACTTGCCGCCAGATAAACCAGCAGCGGCGGAAACGTCCCCGCCTCACGCAGCGCGGTGGAAAGCGATCCGCCCGCGCGCACCTTCTCGGAAATACCCGCCAGCGATTGCGCCTGCATCGCATTGGAAACGGTGCGCGTCGCCAGCCGAAGCCCATCGACAAGCGGCAACCGGGCCTCGATCATCGTGGCCAAGGTGCGCGCCAGAGACGCTGCATGAACATCGCGAATCAGCTTGCCAATGAACGGAATACGCAGCAGCCCGCCATCAAAGCGCAGCTTGAACGCCGGTTGGCGCAGGGCGCGGACAAAGCCCAGAACACCCAGCGCCATCAGCAGCAACAACGCCCACCACCACGCACTCAAAAACTGCGAAATCGCGATCACCACCCGCGTCAGCATCGGCAATTGCCGCGCTGCATTGTCAAATTGCTCCACCACACGCGGCACGACCGAGATCATCAGCCCGGTCACCACGGCAATCGCCACCAGCGACAGCACGATGGGATAGGCCAGCGCCGCAATGATCTTGCCACGCACTTGTGCCTGTTTTTCCAGCATATCGGCCAGACGGTCGGCAATCTGGGGCAGGCTGCCTGAATTCTCGCCCGCGGCAATCATCGCACGATAGATCGGCGGAAAGCTCGGCTCTTCGCGCCGCATCGCCTCGGCCAAGGGCAGGCCCTCGGTGATCCCGGCGTGGACGTTGCTCAAAATGCCCTGCGCCTTGGGCTTTTCGGTCTGCCGCGAAATCGTGCGCAGCGTTTCTTCCAGCGGGCTGACCACCATCAGCGATGATAGCTGCCGCGTGAACAGCGCCAGTTGCTTGGCCGAAAGCTTGGTGGCGAACCAGGCGATGCCGCTGGTGCTGGTGGCCGCGCGCCGGGCCGATGTGGCTGCGTCGGCGCTGATCGTCACCACAAACCATTCGCGCGCGGTCAGCTTGTCCCGCGCCGCAGCCTCGCTCGCCGCCTCGATCGCGCCGCGCCGTTCCGCCCCTTTGGGATCAATCGCGTGATAGGCAAAGCGGGCCATCAGCCGTCCCGCCGCATGATGCGCGCGGCCTCTTCCGGGCTGGTCACGCCATCGCGCACCATGCGTCGCACAGCCTTGGCCAGCGTGGGCGAATCCGCAAAGGCGTGGCGCGCAATCGCCGCTTCATCGGCATTGTCGTGGATCATCTGGCGGATCACATCATCCACCCGCAGCGCCTCGAACACACCGACGCGGCCCTGATAACCGGTCTGCGCGCACTCGCCGCAACCCTTGGCGGTCCAGACCATGCGCAGCTTCTTCATGCCCAGCACTTCGGCCATGCCGGGATCGATCTCGCGTTCCTCACGGCAGTGCGGGCACAGCCGCCGCACCAGCCGCTGCGCAATCACCGCGCGCAGGGTGGATGCCAGCAGGAACGGCTCCACCCCCATATCGCGCATCCGCGTAATCGCGCCCGCCGCATCGTTGGTGTGGACGGTGGACAGCACCAGATGCCCGGTCAGCGATGCCTGCACCGCAATGTCCGCCGTCTCCCGATCGCGGATTTCACCGACCATCACCACATCGGGATCCTGCCGCAAAATCGCCCGCAGACCGGCGGCAAAGGTCAGCCCGACCTTGGAATTGACCTGCGTTTGCCCCACGCCATCCACAGCGTATTCCACAGGGTCTTCCACAGTCAGGATATTGCGCGCGCCATCGTTCAGACCACGAAGGGCGGCATAGAGGGTCGTCGTCTTGCCCGAACCGGTTGGCCCGGTGACCAGTACGATGCCGTTGGGTTCAGCCACCGCACGGCGCAACGTGTCCTCGGCCTTGGGATCGAGGCCCAGCTGGACGAGGTCGATCCCGGCGTTTTCCTTATCAAGCAGGCGCATCACCACCCGCTCACCCGCACGGTTGGGCAGAGTGGAGACGCGGACGTCGACCAGTTTTCCGCCCAAACTCAAAGAGATGCGCCCATCCTGCGGCACGCGCCGTTCCGCAATATCGAGCCGCGCCATCACCTTGATTCGACTTACCAGAACGGGCGCGACATGCGGCGGCATTCGCAGTTTCTCGGTCAACACACCATCAACGCGCATCCGCACCACCAGCGCGGTTTCATACGGCTCGATGTGGATATCCGACACGCCCTGGCGGAGGCTTTCTGCGATCAGTCCGTTGATCAGACGGATGGCGGGAGCATCGTCGGCGCTGTCCAACAGGTCTTCGGCAGACGGGAGGCCGAGGGCGAGTGGGTCCAGCCCATCGCCTGCGATGCCCATGTCACCGGCCACTGCGGCAGCGGCACCGTCGACCGCGTAAACCTCTGACAAGAGGCGCTCAAAGTCGGCTTGGTGCACTTTATGTGCGTTTAGGTGCAGTTCAGAAACACGCCGCAATTCGAGCAAAGCGAGCGGATCACCACCCTCGCGCAGGGCCACCACCATCTCGGTGTCGGTCACGCTTTCCACCAGCACACCCCGGTCCCGCGCAAAGGCATAGGGTACGAAAAGGGGGGGCACGTGCGGTGCCGCCGGTTCCGCCACCTCCACGGTCAGCCCTTCAATGTCCTGCGCGTCATCCACCGGATCAGTCCCGCGCGCTGCTCGGCGGAAGTTCAGACTGCTCCAGCGGCGCAGGCGTTGCACGCGGGCGGATCAGCGTATCGCCGGGAGCCACTACCGCCACTTGTGCAGAAGGCGCGGCGGGGAGAGTCGCGCCCATGTAGTCGACGATAAGTTCGTCGATGCTCGGTTCGCGCTTCGGCTCGAAGTTCAACTGCGCCTCACGCACCGTGCCATAGCGGCGCGCGGCGAGGTTCTGACGGTCAGCCGCATTGCGCAGGATCGTGGGGCGGATGAACACCATCAGGTTCGTCTTCACCCGGCTGCGCGCGCGGGATTTGAACACTTCGCCGATGATCGGAATATCGCCAAGGAACGGCACTTTCTGCAAGGTGCGCTGCTCGTTATCATCCAACAACCCACCCAGTGCCACGATCTCGCGGTCCCCCACGGTCACGGTCGTCTTGATCTCGCGCTTGTTGATGATCAGTTCGTTCGAAGTGCGCGAAACCGTGCCCGCGATCGAGCTGACTTCCTGCCGCAGGTCCAGCCGGATCAGATTGCCTGCGTTGATCTGCGGCGTCACGTCCAGTTCGATGCCCACGTTCTGCCGCTGGATCGTGCGGAAGCGGTCATTGAAATTGCCTTGCGAAAGCGCTTCCCCGGTGGAGATCGGCACTTCCTGCCCGAACAGAATCGAGGCCGGGACATTGTTGTTGGTGGTGATGTGCGGGGTGGACAGGATGTTGGAATCCCGGTCCGTCTGCACCGCAGTAATCAGTGCGCCAAGATAGGTGTTGTTGCCCAGATCGGTCAGGAACCCGGTATATCCGCCGCGCGCTGAACTGATCGAATTGACCGCATTCTGGCGCAGCAGATCGCCGGTGGCACTGTTGGTTGACGTGGTAACCGTCTCACCATTGATCAGCGTCGTCGTCTGGTCGAAATTGTCTGCCAGCAACCCGCCCGCAATATCGATGATGTTGGGCGACGAGTTGGAGAAATTGGTGACGGTGAATGGCTTGTTCTCCCCACCGAACAGCAGCTGGACGCCCAGTTCGCGCGCCACATTGTTGGAAATTTCAACGATGATCGCTTCGACCAGCACCTGCTGCTGCGGGATATCAAGCTGGTGGATCAATTCGGAAATACGGCGCTGATCGTCAGCGGGCGCAGCGATGATGATTGCATTTGCGCCCGGATAGCGGGTGATCGTGGCCGTGCCGCGCCCATTGGCCAGCTTGATCGGACCGCTGCCCAGCCCGCCTGCCGTCGCCCCGATAGGGCTGGTCGCCGTGCCGCCGGTGGCTGCCGCCTGACCGGTCGAGCCTTGCGTTCCGGCGGTCGACGTGCCGCTGCCGCCCACTCCGCCCAGCGAAATGGGTGAGGCGCTGGCCGAGGCGACTTCGCCGCCGCCCTGCCCGCCGACCAGACGTTCGAGCACCGGAACAAGCGCCGCCGAATCCGCATGATCGAGCCACACGACCTTGATTTCGCCGCCCGTTGCCGCCTTTGCATCAAGCTGGCGCGCCATCGCAGCCATCTTGGCCAGCGTGGCAGGTTCACCGCGCATGAGCACGGCATTGGCGCTGTCCACCGCAACCACGGTGGCGAGCGAACGCCCGCCCTCACCACCAGCGGGCACCAGTTGCGTCAGTGCCGTGGCGATTTCACGCGCGCCAGCGTGATCGAGCATCACGGTCTGCGTGGCGGCATTGTCACGGTCAATATCGGCCAGCAGCGCGCGGATGCGGCGCATGTTGTCAGCATAATCCACCACTACCAGCGAATTGCCGGATTTGTTGGCGGTGATCGCGCCTTCCTTGCTGACCAAGGGGCGCAGCGTTTCCACGGCCTGCACAGCGTCTACCGCGCGCAGACGGATCACTTCGGTGACCATCTGGCTTTGCATCGCGCCACGGCTGCCGATGCGGCTGGGATTGCTGGCAGCCCCATCGGCAGGCTGAATGCGGAAAGCGCCGTTGCCGGTAGGCACCGCCACTAGACCATTGGCGCGCAAAGTGGAGAGAAACACTTCGAAGTATTCCGAACGGCTGAGCGCACGATCCGACACGACGCTAACCTTGGTCTGCACGCGGCTGTCGACGATGAACGTACGCCCGGTGACTTCGGCAGCATCGGCCACGAAAGCGCGGATATCGGCTTCGCGCACGTTGAGCGTGTATTGTGCCCACGCGGCCTGCGGCACGGCCAGAGCGAGGGCGGCAGCTCCGAGGAGCATCTTCGGAGCGAGAAGCTTGCGCAGGTTCATGGTGCCAATGTTATAGCAAGAGGAAGCTGGCGATCACCGCGTTTTACAGTGACCGAAATCGAAGCGCCGGGGCGCAGGGCGGCAGATAGCGTGGCGGCATCCGGTGCGCCGGTGACGGGTTTGCCATCAATCGCCTGGATCACATCGCCCGGTTCGAACCCGGCGGCGCGGAAGGTGCTGCCATCGCCGGAAGAGAGGACTTCAAGGCCGATCACGCGCCCAGCTTCGGCGCGCGGGCCGAAGTTCACGCCCGAGCGCAAGGCATCAACGCTGATGGCTCCGCCGGTGGAACCAGTGCCGGGTGGCGGGGCCACGGGATTGGCGGCAACCACCTTGTCCGCATCGGGCGCGGCCCCGGACTGGTCGATATAGAGCAGTTCGTTCGCCCCATTGCGCGACAGTTCAACGTGATCGAAGGCGACAGCGGCTAGTGTGACGCCGGGCTGCACTTCGGCTCCCACCCGGTAAACCTGCTGCACCCCATCACCGCCTGCAATGATCGCAGTGCCACCGCCGCCCGGTGTGGCGCGCGTGGCGAAGAGAGTGAGCGCGAGCGAGGTGACCGCGCCTGACGATTCAGCCTGTGCGGCAGGGGCATCGCGGTTGAACGGATCGACGCTGGCGAAAATCGCGGCACGCGCCGTTGGGGCCATCATGCGCACGCCCTGCGGCTTCCAGTTGCCCAGCGGTGAGACCGGTGTGACCAGCGCCCAGAGGAGGGCAGCGCCAAGCAGAGCGATGACCACGGCCAGAACCCACCACAGCACCGCGTGCAGTGATGGCAAACCGGAAATGCTTCCCGGCCTTGGCAGCGTGATTCCCCCGAATCTCAAACGCGTTTTCCCTTCCGAAGGCGCAGGCATAGACGCATGGGACCGATTCACAAACGCCTGCCGCCTATCGACCCTTCATGTTGCCCAAGCAGTGAATTGCTACGGTGGTGTGACAAGATGGTGGCAATCCCGACAAGCTGCGCAGGACGTGCATGACAAGCCGTGGCCAATAGGCCAGACTCCCCACCATGCTATCTTTCCTGCCCGGTCCGGTTCATCGCGTGGCACTGCGCACCGCGCAAGCCTTGCGCCTTTGGTTCTGGCGACTGACGAAGCGCAAGGTGCGTGGATGCAACGTGATTGCCGCCAATGCCGATGGCCACGTTTTGCTGGTGCGGCACAGTTATCACGCGCGCGATATGTGGATGTTGCCGGGCGGAGGTTTGGGCCGCGATGAAAGCCCGACCATCACGGCGGCACGCGAATTGCGTGAGGAGACAGGATGCGTTCTGCGCGAAGCGGTGCATCTTGGTACAGTGACCATTGCCCGCAACGGTTGGACCAATCTGATCGAGCTGGTGAGTGGACAGGCCGAGGGCGTGCCCACGCCGGATGGGCGCGAGATTGAGGAAGCGCGCTTCTTTGCGCCCGATGCCTTGCCTGAGAAGACCAGTCGCCCCGTGCGCGAAATGATCGTGAAGTGGCATCAGAACGGCAATTCGGCCTGAAGCACCGGGGCAGTGACAGCCTCTTCGTCCTCGTCCGGCTCCTCTCCTTCCAAGGCTGAAAGCGTGAGGCCCATCAGGCGGATCGGCTTGGGCAGCGGCAATTGCGCATTGAGCAATTCGCGTGACAGCGCAGTGAATTCCGCCCGGTCTGCAATCGCGCGCGGTAGCGATCTGGCGCGCGTGCAGGGGGTGAAGTCGTTGTATTTCATCTTGAGCGTAACCGTGCGGCCCTTTGCGCCACTGCGTTCAATCCGCTCCCATGCGATGTCGATGATGTGTTCCAGCGTTTCGCGCAGTGCGCTGCCTGAGGAGATATCGCGCTCGAACGTCCGCTCACTGCCCACCGATTTGCGCGGCCGATCAGCCTTCACCTGCCGCAGATCAATGCCGCGCACCGCGCGATAGAGATAGTCGGCAAGGCTTCCGAAGTTTGCGCGCAGGAAGGCAAGGTCTTTTGCCCGGATGTCCGCCCCTGTTTCTATCCCCAGCTTGGCCATCTTTTCGGCACCGCGCGGGCCGATGCCGTGGAATCGGCGGACGGGAAGCGCGGCGACAAAGGCGGTGCCTTCACCAGGGCGGATCACGCATAGGCCATCAGGCTTGTTCTGGTCGCTGGCGATCTTGGCAAGGAACTTGTTGTACGACACGCCTGCACTGGCGGTAAGGCCGGTCTCTGCGCGGATGCGCTGGCGGATCAGTTCGGCGATGCGCGTGGCCGACCCGATTCCGCGAACATCGTCAGTCACATCAAGGTAGGCTTCGTCGAGCGAGAGCGGTTCGACGTGGGGCGTAAAGTGCAGGAACACAGCACGGATCTGCTGCGAGACTGCCCTGTAGACATCGAAGCGCGGCCTGCGGAAGATCAGGTTCGGGCAAAGCTGCACCGCGCGGGTTGAGGGCATCGCGGAGCGCACGCCGAACTTGCGCGCTTCGTAGCTGGCAGCGGCAACCACCCCTCGCCCGGACGAGCCGCCGACCGCCACGGGCAGCCCACGCAAGGACGGATCATCGCGCTGCTCCACGCTGGCAAAGAACGCATCCATATCGACATGGATGATCTTGCGGATGCCCGTGGCCGTGCGATCAGGTTCGATTGAGGCAACAGTCGAGGCGGCGGGCGATTCCATCGCGTCCACGTTACGCCCTTTTGCGATGCAACATAAAGGGTAGGAATCGCTGGCAATCTGGGCCACTAGATCGTTATGCCTTCAAACGATTATCCGACCCGCCAGCGAACGATGGGCGAGCGTGAGACCATCGCCATGATGGCTCTGGTGATGGCGCTGCAGGCGCTGGCCGTGGATGCGATGCTGCCAGCCCTGGGCTTTATGGCAGGCGATCTTGGCGTTTCCGATCCTAACCGGCGGCAACTGGTGATCGGCGCATTCATGCTGGCTTCGGGCTTTGCCTCGCTGTTCCCCGGATCTTTGGCGGACCGCTACGGGCGGCGACCGGTGCTGCTGTCATGCATCGGTATTTACGTTGTGTTCTCGATTGGTTGCGCGCTGGTTACCTCATTCGACGCACTGCTGGTGATGCGTGTTTTGCAGGCTATGGGTTGTGGCGGGCTTGCCGTGCTGCCTGGCGCGATCATTCGTGACCGGTTTTCGGGCGATCAGATGGCCAAGCAGATGTCGATCATCGCCGTGGTGTTTCTGGTGGTGCCAATGCTTGCGCCGAGCATCGGGCAGGTTGTGCTGCTGTTTGCCGGGTGGCGCTGGATCTTCGTGTTCCTGGCCGCCATGGGGTTGGTGATGGCGGCGTGGGTGTTCATGCGCCTGCCCGAGACGCTGCACCCTGAATATCGCCAACCAATCAGGCCGATGGCCATTGCGGTGAACATGGCCGGCGCGGCGACCAACCGTTCTGCCATCGGTTATGTTCTGGGCGGCGCGGTGACGTTCGGGGCGCTGATCGGCTATATCAATTGTTCGCAGCAGCTGGTGGCCGAGCACTTTGGCGCGGGCGCGACGTTTCCGTTACTGTTCGGCCTTTCGGCGCTGATGATGGCCGCGGCGAACTTTTCAAATTCGCGCATCGTCGAGCGGTTTGGCGCAAGGCGCGTGTCTCATACAGCGGTGCTGTTGTTCATCGTTGTGAGCGCAGCGCAGTTGTGGTTTGCCAATCTGGCCGAACAATCACTGTGGCAGTTCATGCCGCTGATGATCCTGAATATGATCCTGATCGGCTTCATCGGCGCGAACTTCAATTCGATCGCCTTGCAACCTTTTGCCAGCACGGCAGGGTCGGCCAATTCGATGCACGCGTTCCTGCGCATGGTGATCGGATCGGCTATCGGGATCGTGGTGGGGCAGGCTTATAATGATTCCGCCCGCCCACTGGCAGTCGCGCTGCTGGTTTGCGGCGTGCTCAGCCTCGTGCTCGTGCTCTACCGCGAGAAGGGCAAGCTGTTTCGCCGCATCCACCCGCCGGGGACGCCGCGCCCGATTGTGCTGGAGCATTGATGCAGCAGGGCGTCAGGCCCGCAGGGTAACCACTTCGTTGCCGGGCGCTGCTGCAATGGCTGCAAGCGCAGCCTCTGCCGGTTCGGGCCGACCGAAGTGATAGCCCTGCATCAGCCGGATGCCGAGCGCGCGGGCGGTTTCGGCCTGTGCTTCGTCCTCAACGCCCTCAATCGTGCAATCGATGCCCAGTTGCCAAGACAGCGAGATGATCGTGCCGACAAGGGTGCGCGCGCCCGGATCGCTGACCAGTGCGCGGGACAATTCCTGATCGATCTTGATCATGTCGAGCGGCAGGCGATGGACCTGGCTGAGGCTGGACCAGCCCGCACCGAAATCATCGAGTGCGATGCGGAAACCCTTGGCGCGGAAGGTCTGTAGCTGGGCCTCGGCACGACGCGGATCAGCGATCAGCGCGCGTTCGGTCACTTCCAGGATGATCGCATTGGGCGGAGCGCCCGCTTCCTCGGCCAGCCGTGCGAGCGCGTCGGCAGTACCTGCGCGCATTACATCGCGCGGGGCGAGATTGATCGAAAGCGTACGCCCGTATTCCCATGCGCGGCATTCACGCAGGGCGCGGGTCATGACCATACGGGTCAGTTCACCCGTGCGGCCGGTTGCTTCGGCCAGCGCCATGAATTGGCCGGGGGCAAGCCAGCGTTCGCCATCAGGGCTCCAGCGGACGAAAGCTTCGAATCCAGTCACGCCGCCCGTCTCGCCATCGATGATCGGCTGGTAAAGCAGGCGCAGACGATCTGCGAGATCGCTGTCATTGAACAGGCGGGTGATGGCGGCGCGAGCCTGAAGTTCAGCTTCGTCTTCCGGGCTGAACACGATCACCGCGCCGTCTGACTGCTCCTTGGCCTTGTAGAGCGCGGCGTCAGCACGTTCGAGGCAGTCGCTCGCACTGCGACCATCCATACGATGCACGCCAACAGAGCCGGACAAACGCAGAACCGCGCCGGCATGGAGCACCGGCGCGCGCAGCGATTCGGACAGTTCGGTAGCAAGCGACCTGACCCCATCCTCATCAAGATCGGGATCGAAGATGGCGGCAAACTCATCTCCGCCAAGCCTCCCGAAACTTCGTATTCGTGCAAACGTGGCAAGGCGATGGGCGACGGCGGCGAGCACTGTATCGCCTGCCGCGTGGCCATAAGTATCGTTAATATGCTTGAAGCCATCGAGATCGATCAGCGCCAGCCACGCCTTGCTTGTGGTATCTTCGGGTTCTGTGCTGGTTCTGGCCAGTTCCTGCTCAAGCCGCGCCAGAATCGCCCGCCGATTGAGCGCGCCGGTCAGCGGATCGATCGTGGCTTGCAAAAGGTTCTCTTCGGCCAGTTGCGCGGCTTCCCGCTCACGCCGGACAAGCTGCTGACGGGAGAGTTCGAGCCGCACAAAATCGCGGTGATGGCTGTTGGCAATCAGCAGCAGGATCGTCGTCACCACAACCTGCACCAGCATGACCAGCACCGCATTGGGGTGGCCGATGAACAGGATCTGCCCGGTGGTGGGAATGGTGATCGCAATCGCAATGCGCAGCGCAGTGAGCGGCGAGTGACCCAGCCCGAGGATGCCGGAAAACAGTGTGACGGCGATGATGTAGTGTATGAACGACTGTTCGGCCGCGTCCCCGAAAGGATAAAGCACCATGCCCCACAGCGCGAACATGAACCCGGAAATGGCACCGAGCCAGCTCATCATGCGCAAGTCGCGGCGCAGGATCGCAATCGAACGCGCCGCAACCGCTCTTGGACGCCAGTAGATCGCCCGCCATATGGCAAAGCCCCCCAGCACCAACGGCCCGAAAAGGGTCAACCACAAGGGCACTTCGCTGCGGAAGCGCAAAGCCACCAGCAGCGCATTGAATGCCACGACCATGTAAAGCAGCGGAAGCCGATGCGCGAGGCTGTGAGCGTAGGCCAGCGTAAAGCTGTCGCCCTCGTGCTGCCCCCATCGGCCACCGGCGCGTATCAGCCGTGACCATCCGCTGCGTAGCGCGGAAATGCAGGTGAAATGTCGCGACCGGGGCTTCATCGGTGCGGATGATTACGGAAGGACAGTTAACAGGGCGTAAGGGGTAATGCAGAAACTGCGCCGAATGCGAGCAGACTGCCCTTGACTTCGCGATTTAGGCCGAAAGGGAGTCTACCAGCGCCTTGACCTTTTTCTGACGCCATTGCGGCAAGGGCGCGACCAGCCAGTAACCGCGGCGTGAAACCTGTGGTTCCCCATGGGTCACGACCCGGCCCGAAGCGATAGCTTTCTGTGCGAGTTGCAACGGTACATGCGCGCGACCGAGCCCAGCCCGCGCCGCACTGATCGCAGTGCCAGCATCACCGACCGAGAACCCGACATCGCCGCCACCGGGGGCGGGATCACCAGGCCAGCCGATCCATGGGCAATCAGGCGCAGCATCGGGTGCCGCAATGGTGACCATCAGCGGCTGCCCAAGCGCCATCCCTTCAAGATCGCCCGGCCCTTCGGCCCAGCGCACTGCGAGATCAAGGTTGGCTTCAGTAAAATCGATATCGGCATCGCCGCCAACCAGCGAGAAGCGCATCTGCGGATTGCCCGCACGGAATTCGGCAAGGCGCGGCGATAGCCATGCAGCGAAGAAATCCCGTGGGCAAGCAATGGTATAGACATGGCTGGACTGCCCGGCCTGTATCGCCTGCACGCCTTCTTCAAAGCGCAGGAAACCTTCGCGAATGGCATCGAGCCCAGCAATCGCCTCGTCCGTCAGTTCCAGCCCCTTGGAGGTGCGGCGGAACAGGACGACGCCGAGCAGGTCTTCCAAGGCGCGAATCTGCTGACCTACCGCCGCCGGAGTGACCGCCAGTTCATCGGCAGCACGCGTGAACGACAGATGCCGTGCCGCAGCATCAAGAACGCGCAGGCCGTTCAGCGGGAGGTGGGTCCGTTTCATGATGAAACGTCGTTAGTTTGCCGGAGCGGGCGCAGCCAGCGGAAAAAACGGGATAGCGACATCGAAGAGCGATCCATCGGCGCGCTGCATGGTATAGTGCCCTTCCATGCTGCCGTTGTGCGTGCCCAACGGACAGCCCGAAACGTAATCGTGGCTTTGCCCCGGTTGGAGGACGGGTTGTTCACCGACCACACCATCGCCATCAACAAAATTGACCATTCCGCGCCCATCAGTGATCCGCCAGTGTCGCGAAAGTAGCTGAACGGGCTGCACAGAGTCGTTCTCGATACGGATGTGATAGACCCAGAACCACTTGCCGGCTTCCACCCGCGACTGTTCGGGCAGAAAGCTAACGGCGACTCGCACCGTGACCCCTTCGGTCATCGCGGCGTGCTGGAAAAGCTGCTTCATGCCGCCTAAACTATCGCAGAATGGCCATTGTTCCAATCGGCTTGTGCAACTTTGTAACGCTTGCCCCAAAAGACGATGCGGCGCAGAGCATCCGACATGCTGATCCGTGCGCCCGCTATTGTCTGTTCCGTGCGTCCAAACGGCGAACATGGCGCGATCGTGCGGGTGATGACCGCCGACCACGGACTTGCCGCCGCCTATGTTGCCGGAGCGCGCGGGCGCGAGCTGCGACCGGTCCTGATTCCGGGCAATCTCGTGGCCATTGAAGTGCACGCGCGGGCCTCGTCGCAATTGCCATCGGCGCGAGTCGAACTGGTAGCCAGCCGTGGCCCATGGCTTTCGGAACCGCTGCCCAGTGCGGGGATCACGTGGGCCTGTGTGCTGACGGCGTCGGTTCTGCCCGAAGGCCATGCCTATCCACTGCTGCACGATTCGCTGGCCGCGCTGCTCGATGCGATTTGCCATGCGCCATCGGCGCGGGGCTGGGCGCGCGTGCTGGCTGGATACGAAGTGCTGCTGCTGCGCGAGGTGGGTTATGGCGCTGCTCCCGTCCCGCCGCCTGAGGAGGACTGGGATAGCCTGCTTGCCCGGCTGGACCGGCAGGGCAAGGCCATTGCCAACCGTCTGCTTGCCGATCGGGCGGGCGATGTTATGGGGGCGCGCGCGATTCTGATCGAGCGCCTGCGCCGGATCGGCGGCGGGTGACGGGAACGGACATAAGGGGTTGTTGATGAAAATTGCGGTTCTGCCGGGCGATGGCATCGGTCCCGAAGTAACGCGCGAAGCCGTGCGGGTGATCGAAGCTCTGGGCATTGCCGGAATCGACATGACCGAAGCGCTGGTCGGCGGCGCGGCCTACAAGGCCAGTGGCCACCCCCTGCCCCCCGAAACGCTGGAGATTGCGCGCGCCGCAGATGGCATCCTGTTTGGCGCAGTGGGTGATCCTGATTGCGACGCGCTGGAGCGGCATCTGCGCCCCGAACAGGCGATTCTCGGTCTGCGCAAGGAACTGACGCTGTTCGCCAACTTGCGCCCAGCCAAGGTGTTCAGCGGCCTTGAAAGCCACTCCGCGCTACGCCCCGAAGTGGCAGGCGCCATCGACATGGTGATCGTGCGTGAGCTGAACGGCGATGTCTACTTTGGCGAAAAGGGCTTCCGCACCGCCGCCAACGGTGACCGTGAAGGCTATGACGTGATGTCATACAATGAGAGCGAAGTGCGCCGCATCGCCCATGTCGGTTTCCGCACCGCGATGGGCCGCGCCAAGCGGCTGTGTTCGGTCGACAAGGCCAACGTGCTGGAAACCAGCCAGTTGTGGCGCGATGTGGTGATCGAAGTGGCCAAGGAATATCCCGAAGTCGCGCTCGAACATATGTATGTCGACAATGCGGCGATGCAGCTCGTCCGCGCGCCTGGCAAATTCGACGTGGTGCTGACCGGCAACCTGTTTGGTGACATTCTTTCGGATCAGGCCTCGATGTGCGTCGGCTCCATCGGGTTGCTGGCTTCGGCCTCGCTGGGTGAGCGTGAGACCGAATTCGGCACGTTCGGGCTGTATGAACCGATTCATGGCTCTGCCCCCGATATCGCAGGGCAAGGCCTTGCCAACCCGATGGCGACGATCCTTTCGGCCGCAATGCTGCTGCGCCACTCGCTGGGCCTTACGGCTGAGGCGGACCGCGTGGAAGCCGCCGTTGCCAAGACTTTGGCTGATGGCGTGCTGGGCCGTGACCTTGGCGGGACGGCTGGCACGACAGAAGTTGGTGACGCGGTGCTCGCAAGGCTCTAAGGGCCGCCAGCAATGCTACAACTTGCCGTCATTCTCCCAACCTACCGCGAGCGCGCCAACATCGCGCCCATGGTCGCGCGTCTCGACGCTGCGCTCCAGGGCGTGGCGTGGGAAGCGATCTTCGTCGATGACAACAGCCCCGATGGCACTGCCGAGGAAGCGCGCCGCATCAGCCTGTCCGATCCGCGCATCCGCGTGATCGAACGCATCGGGCGGCGTGGGCTGGCCTCTGCCGCGATCGAGGGCATGTGCGCCACCGCCGCGCCCATCGTTGCGGTGATGGATGCCGACCAGCAGCACGATCCCGAACTGCTGCCGCAGATGCTGGCAGCAGTGGAGGGCGGCGAATACGACATAGCCTATGCCTCACGCTTTGCCGAAGGAGCGAGCACGGCCGAATGGGGCCGCCCGGATCGGGTCAAGGCATCCGGCCTTGCCAACCGCATCGCCAACAAGGTGACCGGGGTGGAACTGTCCGACCCCATGAGCGGCTACTTCATGCTGCGCGCCGAAACGCTGCGGGCAGATGCGCACCGCCTTTCCGGCGTGGGCTTCAAGATCCTGCTCGACATTCTGGCCACTGTGGACAAGCCGCTGAAGGTCAAGGAATTTCCCCTCAATTTCGTCGCCCGGACCGAGGGCGAGAGCAAGCTGGACCAGACCGTGATCTTCGAATTCCTCGTTGGCCTGTATGACAAGTGGCTGGGCCGGATCATCCCGACGCGCTTTGCGCTGTTCGGCACCGTAGGCGCGATGGGCGTGGCGGTGCAGCTGGGTGCGCTGTGGGTGCTGCTCAAGATCGTGGCGGGCGAACGCTTCGTCTATGGCAACTGGTCGGAAAGCGCGACGTTCAACACCGCCAATACGCTGGCAGCGATCATCGCGATGACCTTCAACTTCGTGCTGAACAACGAGCTGACCTATTCGGACAAGCGTCTACGCGGCTTCGGCCCGCTGCTGCGTGGCTGGTCCCAGTTCGCCCTCACCTGCTCGCTCGGCCTGCTGACCAACATTGGCTCGGCTGCTGTCCTCAAAACCATCGGGTTTCCGGCGGTGATTGCAGTGATCGTGGGCATCGTGCTGGGTTCGGTCTGGAACTTCGCGCTGTCCTCACGCTTCGTTTGGGGCAAGTACTGAGCTACTTCCAGCTATCGAGCCAGGTGTAATCGCGAAACGAGTCCTTTCGCGGTAGCTCCCCTGCCGAGATGATCGGGTAGAAGCCGATGAACAGGCCGAAGGCCAAAACCAACGTTACCTTGGCCGGCCAGCGCAGGCCCAGGTCCCACCACTCGGCCAGCACCAGTGCAAGCGCCGCCATCAGGAAGCAGCTGGCCAGCATGTAGTGGTAGTAGAACTGCACAGGCTTGCCGTTGATCGCCCAGAAGCCGACGAGAAGAGTATAGGCCGCAAAGACCAGCAGGCGCAGGCGGTTGCCTTTAAAGCCATCCCACGCGCAGAACAGCAGCGCGGGCAGCCCTGCCAGCATGGTGAAGGGATTGCCGAGCATCAGCACGCCGCGCTGAGCGCCGTCGACGTTCTCGTAGAGGAACCAGATCGGCCGGATGTTGGCCATCCATTGCCACCAAACGCTCATATATGTGTGCGGCTTCTTCACGCTGTCCTGCAATTGCAGCATATATTGCTGCCATTCGATCAAGCGACCGATGGTCAGCGGATCTTTCTCGTAAAAGAATGCGGGCAGGAAGGTGGCGAAATAGACCAGCAGGGGAAGCGCGCCGAGCCACAGCGCTGCCTCGATCAGCGATAGGCCGGGGACAGGCCCAGCACCCTTCGCACTCCACAGCAGCCCGATGCGGCGGCCCTTCAGCGCTTCCCAGCGATTGAGGGCGAAGACCAAGCCGGGCAGCGGCACCAGCAGCGCGCCGTTCCATTTTGCGCCGAGCGAGAGGCCGAGGAACAGGCCAGTCAGCATCAGATGCAGCCGCGCACGGCTTTCCTTGCCGGATGGATTGCGCCATGCCAGCGCCCATTGCCACACGGCCAGTGCCATGAACCCGCCCATCGCCATGTCGAGCAGCGCGATCCGCGCCATCATGAACCAGATGAAGTTTGTGGCGATCAACAGGCCGAACAAGAGCGTGGCGGTGCGCGACAAGCTCGCCCACCACAGCGCCCGCATCATTGCCCACAGGCCGATGCCGCCCAGCACCGCCGAGGGCAGCCGCCAGCCAAACGCGGTATCGCCCACCAGTTGCATCGACCACGCAATCAGTTGTTTGGCGAGCAGCGGGTGTTCTGGATTGAGCCGCTCTGTCAGGTCGATCAGGCGGCGCGCGGCAGGAAGATAGTGCACCTCATCGAACATGATCGTTGACGGGATGCCAAGGCGATGCAGCACGACGATAAAGAAAGCGACGGCAATGCCCACACACCACAGGGCGGGGTCCTTCTCGCGCGGACGATCAACAAGTGAGAGCATCATCTGCGTCGTGGATTAGGCTGTTGCCTGCAAGTTCGCAATCCTATCGCGCTTGCGCCAAACCTCGCGCAAAACTAAGGCAAGCGGCATGAAACGCACGACTGGCCAGGACCGTTCGATCACCACCAAGTGGCGCCCCGCAACCCAAGCGATTCGCGGAGGCACGTGGCGTTCGGAAATGGGTGAGACGTCAGAGGCGCTGTTCCTCACTTCGGGCTTTGCCTACGACGATGCCGCCACCGTCGCCGCGCGCTTTGCGGGCGAGGCTGAGGGCATGACCTATTCACGCCTGCAAAACCCCACCGTGCAGATGCTGGAAGAACGCATCGCCCTGATGGAAGGGGCCGAGGCGTGCCGTACGCAGGCCACCGGCATGGCCGCGATGACCACAGCGCTGCTCTGCCAGCTTTCGGCAGGCGACCACATCGTTGCCGCCAAGGCCGCGTTTGGATCGTGCCGCTGGCTGGTGGACAACCTGCTGCCGCGCTTCGGCATCACCGGGACGACCATCGATGCTTCGGACAATGCGGCATGGGAAGCTGCGATCCAGCCCAACACCAAGGTGTTCTTCTTCGAAAGCCCCGCCAACCCGACGATGGACGTGGTCGATCTGGAGTTCGTGTGCGGCCTCGCCAAAAGCCGAGGCATCACCACCGTGGTCGACAACGCCTTTGCCACTGCCGCCTTGCAGCGCCCCATGGAGTTCGGCGCGGATGTCGTCGCCTATTCCGCCACGAAGATGATGGACGGACAGGGCCGCGTGATGGCCGGCGCGGTGTGCGGTTCGGCGGAATTCATCAACAACGTGCTGCTGCCCTTCCAGCGCAACACCGGCCCGAACATCGCCGCGTTCAACGCCTGGGTAGTGCTCAAAGGGTTGGAAACGCTGGACCTGCGCATCCACCGGCAGAGCGAGAATGCGATGAAGGTGGCCAGCTTCGTCGAGGCCCGCGTGCCGCGCCTGCTCTACCCCCACCTGCCGAGCCATCCGCAGTACGAACTGGCCAAGAAGCAGATGAAGGCGGGCGGCACGATCTTTTCGTTCCATCTCGATGGCGGTCTGACGCAGGCCCACGCCTTGCTCGATGCGCTGGAACTGATCGACATTTCGAATAACATCGGCGATTCGCGCTCGCTGATGTGCCATCCGGCATCGACCACACACTATGGTGTCGGACCAGAAACCCGCGCCGACATGGGCGTGGGCGAAGGGATGCTGCGGCTCAATGTTGGCCTTGAAGACCCGGACGACCTGATCGAGGATCTGGATCAGGCCCTGCGCAAGGCCGGGCTTTGATCGCGGCTCTCACCGGTTGCATTGCCGTGGTGTTTGCCTAAGGTGCCGCGCGGGGGTGGGGTCGCAACGGAGCATACCGATTTGCTGGTCGAAGCGCATCTGTCTGCTATTATCCAGTCCTCCGACGATGCGATCATCAGCAAGGATCTGAACGGCACGGTCCTCAGCTGGAACCCGGCAGCCACGCGGATTTTCGGCTTCACCGAGGCCCAGATGGTCGGCCAGTCGATCCGCAAGCTGATCCCCGCTGACCGGCAATCCGAGGAAGACGACATCATCGCACGCGTAGTGCGTGGCGAACGGGTCAAAAGCTTTGACACGCTCCGCTGCCGCAAAGATGGCACCCGGATCCCCGTCTCGATCACAGTCTCACCAGTGTACGACAAGGCTGGCAACATCGTTGGTGCCAGCAAGATCGCGCGTGACATTTCCGCACGGGTTGAGGGCCAGCGCGCACAGCAGGAAAGCGAGGCGCGCTTTCGGATGCTGGCAGACAACATCACGCAACTCGCGTGGGTGGCTGGCGCTTCCGGGTCGATCGGCTGGTACAACAAGCGCTGGTATGACTACACCGGCGTGCCAGAGGGTTCGACCGATGGCTGGGGTTGGGACAAGGTCCATCATCCCGATCATGTCGAGCGGGTGATGGATCACTTTGTCCGTAGCATGGCCGCTGGCAGTGAATGGGAAGACACTTTCCCCCTGCGTGCGCATGACGGCAGCTATCGCTGGTTTCTGTCTCGCGCGCTCCCGATCCGCGACGATGAGGGCCAGATCCTATATTGGTTCGGCACAAATACCGATGTCACCGAGATGCTCGAAAAGGAAGAGCAGATCCGGGTCCTGCTGATGGAAGTGAACCATCGGTCAAAGAATCTGCTGGCCGTAGTGCAGGCACTCGCTCGCCGTTCAGGGGGCAACGACCCAGAATTTCTGCAGCGTTTCGAAAGCCGCCTGTCCAGTCTTGCGGCCAATCAGGATTTGCTCGTGCGCCGTGGCTGGTCCACAATCGATATGGCAGAACTGGCCAATGCACAGATGGCCATTCTGGCCCCGGAAAGCCGGGCGCAAGTGCAGGTAGTTGGCCATCAGATGATGCTCAGCCCAAGAGCGGCGGAAATTATCGGCATGGCACTACACGAACTGGCCACCAATGCGCTGAAATATGGCGCACTCAGCACGCCATCGGGCAACGTGTCGCTGTCATGGGAAGAGCGGGATGACTGCTTCTGCATGGAGTGGCGCGAAAGCGGTGGACCAGCGCCGCGCGAACCCGAACGATCTGGCTTTGGCACCACTCTGATCCGGCACATTCCGGCGCGCAGCCTGAATGCGGACGTTACGCTTGATTATGCTCCGGCAGGTGTGCGCTGGGTGCTGACCTGTTCAATTGAAACTGCCCGTAAGCTGGCCAGTTAGGCCGCCTTGGGCGTCTCTGTCCCGTCCTCGGCCTCACGCTCCACGCGTTTGTCATCCGTTATCAGCCGATTTTCCCCGCGCCCCATCGTCCAGTTTTTGCCAAGCCGGACCTTATGGTTGGGTGCGCACCATATCTCGCCAGATTCATCCAGCGCGGTGACCCAGATCAGATTGTGCTCCTGACCATAATCGATCATGCCGATGGCATAACCATCGCCTTTGCCCAGTACGTGCAAGGGGATTGTCGGGTTGAGTTGCGTAAACACGGAGCGTTCCCTGCCAGTGCCGAAGCGGCACCTTTCGGCTGGTTCAATCCGTGACAGGCAGCAGCGGTTCCCGCGCCGGAGGCTATTCGCCCTTGGTTGCTGATTCCAGCGCCGCAATGCGCACTTTCAGCATCTCCACTTCCTCGCGCGCAGAGGCAGCCAGTTCCTTGACCGCGTCAAACTCCTCGCGGCTGACAAAATCCAGCCCACCGAACACTTCTTTTGCCTTTTCGCGCGCGTTTTCACTCGCTTCGCGGCCCATTCCGGCAATCGTCCCGGCAGCGCTGTTCAGCAGCTTGACGAAATCGGCGAACACGGGGTTTTCAGTCTGCATGGGGCAAGTCCTGCTTGGCGGTTAGGCCTGCTATGTGGGCAGACAAGGCCCGCCCCGCAAGATGCAATCAGATTTCCACGCGTACCGTGCTGGATGTTCCAAACGCGCCATCCGCATCCGGGTTCAGTTGCAGGAACTGATACGTGAGCACAGAGGCAAAGCAGACCCATGCCAGATAGGGCAGCAGCAGCATCCCTGCGACCGGGCGAATGCGCCAGAACAGCACAATCGTGAGCACGATGGCCAAAGCCATCGCAACGGTGATCCAGAACGCGCCGGTGATCTGGTGCAGCGCAAAGAACGTAGGGGACCATGCAAGGTTCAGGACCAACTGCACCACGAAAGCCGCAGCCGCCAACCCACGCCCCCGCGCCCCGCGCGCCGACAGGATCATCGCAAAAGATACCCCCATCATGACATAAAGCACCGACCACACGATGCCGAATGCGGCTGGCGGCGGATAGATAGCAGGCTTCTTCAGCGCATCGAACCACGGATTGCCGGGGCCGCTTCCCGCAGCCTGCCCGGCCAGAAAGCCGAGTGCAACGATCAATGGCACCGTAAACAGGGACCAGCGCAGAAGGCTGGCGCGAAGCTGGCCGGAAGAAGCGAGGTAGTTCATGTCACCCGTTGGTTAGGCACAAAGTGCAATGCGCGATTCGTGCGGGATATTGGCGGGGTGCAGCGTCCGGCGCAATGCGAACTCCATCCGGCGGCAACCCCGTGTGGAGACAATAACGGGGGAAAACTCTGGAACGGGGAAAAACTCAGCTTCGTTCCGCGCAGATGAGGAATTCCACGTTCCCTTCCGGGCCGGTGATCGGGCTTTGCACGATGCCCTGCACCGCCCAGCCTTCACTTTCGAGCCATTCGCGCACCTCGTCGCACACACGGCTATGCAGCGCCGGATCACGCACGACGCCACCCTTGCCCACTTCGGCCCGGCCAACTTCGAACTGCGGCTTGATCAATGCGACCAGCCGCGTCGGCCGCGCCGCAAGGTTTAGCGGCACTTCCAACACTTTGCGCAATGCAATGAAGCTTGCATCGCACACTACCCAAGTGGCTGGCCGGTCGATGTGTCCGGGGGTGAGGATACGTGCGCTGGTCTGCTCCAGCACCGTCACGCGGGGATCCTGCCGCAGCTTCCAAGCAAGCTGGTTCGTGCCTGAATCCACCGCAAACACGTGTTCGGCGCCGCCCTGCAGCAGCACATCGGTGAACCCACCGGTAGAACTGCCGATGTCCATCGCGGTCACGCCCGTCGGATCAAGGCCGAAGTGTTCGATCGCGTGCGCCAGCTTTATCCCACCGCGCGAAACCCACGGGTGGTCGCGCCCGCGCACATCCAGCGGAGCGTCCAGACCAAGCGGTTGCCCTGCCTTTGCGATCTTGGTTTCGCCTGTGAAAACAAGGCCAGCAAGGATCAGCGCTTGCGCACGCGCACGGCTTTCCACAAGGCCGCGCTCCACCAGCAATTGGTCCACGCGCATCTTCTGTTTTGGGGGGCGGGTTGAGGTCACGGCGCGTTCCTTCCATAACTGCCCCATGAAGATCAATCGCGCTGCGCAATTCGCCCCGGCTTTTTCCTGTGCCCTCGCCCTGATGGTGGGCGCTTGCAATGCGCCGCAGGTGGTGCCCCCGCCCGCGCCGCAGCCCACATCACGGCCTGCGCCGCCTCCACCACCGCCGCCGGCTCAGCCTGCTTTCAAGGATTGGCGTGACGCCCCGCAGACACCGGGGGACTGGCGTTATGACAACGGGACCGCGCGGTTCGGTTCGGCAGGCTCCACCCTTTTTGCGATGGCCTGCAACCGCGCGGCCCGCACCGTCAGCCTGATCCGCACCGGAACGGCGCAACGGGCGTTGCCGATGACAGTGGCCACCACCAGCGAAACCCGCCCGCTTTCAGCAGAGCCTGCACCGCAAGGCGCGCCGCAACTGGTGGTGACATTGCCCGCGAATGACCGGTTGCTGGACGCCATGGCTTTCAGCCGTGGCCGCTTTACCGTGGAAATCAACGGATTGCCGACGCTCTACCTGCCAGCCTGGCCAGAAGTTGCGCGGGTAGCGGAGGACTGCCGACGATAAGCGCAAAATCGCATGTTGTGCGAGTGCGAGCGGAAGATTGTGACGGCAAAAAAATTTCACGCAAGACTTGTTGTTTCCGCCCGAATGAATCACATTCCAATCAAGGCCGGGGCAGAGATGATCTGACCGGCTCAGCAGCCCTGCAAGGCTGCGGCTTATGGCTCAACAGCGCGAAAGGAGGTGATCCGATGTCTCATGGTTCAGCACAGAGGTCGGTACAGTCCCGCGCGAGGCATTATCGCTGAGTTTCGATTAAGCCCTTCACATTTATTACATTCCGCTTGCCTTTCGCGCAACAATAGTTCACGGCGCTGCATCTTCGATTCTAGCGCAAGGACTGCCCCGATGGCGACGCCCGCCGAAACCAGCATGACGTTCACCCGCACCCCGCACCCGGCCCCGGTTGCTGCGGATGTGCGTGCGGCTGTGCTGGCAAACCCCGGCTTCGGCACTGCCTTCACCGATCACATGGTCGAGATCGACTATACTGAAGGTCAGGGCTGGCACGACGCGCGCGTCATCCCTTACGGCCCGATCGCGCTCGATCCCGCCGCTGCCGTGCTGCACTATGCGCAGGAAATCTTTGAAGGCTTGAAGGCATACCGGCTTGCAGATGGCGGCATTTCGCTGTTCCGGCCCGAAGCCAACGCCGAACGCTTCAACGCCTCGGCCCGCCGCCTCGCGATGCCCGAACTGCCCGAAGAGCTGTTCATTGAAGCGGTGCGCCAGCAGGTGCTGACCGACAAGGACTGGTTCCCCACGGTCGAAGGCGGCTCGATGTACCTGCGCCCCTTCATGTTCGCCAGCGAAGCTTTCCTCGGCGTGCGACCGGCCAAGCAGTACAAGTTCATGGTCATCGCCAGCCCGGCGGGCAACTACTTCAAATCGGGTGCGCCAGCCGTGTCGATCTGGGTCAGCGACTACACCCGCGCGGCCCCCGGCGGCACCGGCGCGGCCAAATGCGGCGGCAACTACGCCGCCAGCCTTGTCCCTACGGCTGAGGCTTTCTCGCGCGGGCACGATCAGGTGCTGTTCCTCGATGCGGAGGAACACAAATGGGTCGAAGAACTGGGCGGCATGAACCTGTTCTTCGTGTTTGATGACGGCTCGATCCTCACGCCCGAACTGACCGGCACGATCCTGCCCGGCATCACCCGCTCCAGCCTGCTGAAACTGGCCGCTGAAGAAGGCCTGACCGTGCGCGAAGGCCGCTACAGCCTCGACCAGTGGCAGGCCGATGCGGCTTCGGGCAAGCTGCTCGAAACCTTCGCCTGCGGGACGGCTGCGGTGGTGACCCCGGTGGGCAAGGTCGCCAGCCACAGCGGTGAATTCGCCATCGGGTCGGGCGGTCCGGGCCAATTGACGCAAAAGCTGCGCAGCAAGCTCGTCGGCATCCAGCGTGGTGAGATTGCCGATACGCACGGCTGGGTAAAGCGCATCGCCTGACCAGTTGCCATGCGCTGCGGCGCATGGCATCGCTCACCGCGTGTTAAACGCCCGATTAGGGTGTCTGTGGAGTGTCTGGCATGAGCATTTCCTTCGAAGGCCGCGTGGCCATCGTTACCGGCGCAGGCGGCGGACTTGGCCGTGCCTATGCGCTCGAACTGGCAAAGCGCGGCGCGAAAGTCGTGGTCAACGATCTTGGCGGATCGCGCGATGGCACTGGCCATTCCGACGCGGCGCTGAAGGTCGTCGAGGAAATCGAGGCCGCTGGCGGCGAAGCCATGTCAAACGGCGGCTCGGTCAGCGAATACGAACAGATGGTCGAGATGGTCGCCAAGGCCAAGGAGCGCTGGGGCGGCGTCCACGTGCTGATCAACAATGCCGGCATCCTGCGCGACAAGAGCTTCACCAAGATGGACCCCGCCGATTTCGAGATGGTGGTGCGCGTCCATCTGATCGGCTCGGCCTTTGCCACCAAGGCCTGCTGGGATCTGATGCGCGAACAGAACTACGGCCGCATCCTGATGACCGCATCCTCCTCTGGCCTGTTCGGCAACTTCGGCCAGGCAAACTACGGCGCCGCCAAGCTCGGCCTCGCAGGCCTCACCAAGACGCTCTACCTTGAAGGCGCGAAGAACAACATCAAGGTCAACACGCTGGCCCCCGTCGCCGCCACCCGCATGACCGAGGACATCTTCCCCGAAGAAGCGTTCAAGCTGTTCAATCCCGAAAGCGTCGTCCCCGCCGCACTCTTCCTCGTCTCCGAAGATGCCCCCACCAACGCCATCGTTGGCGCAGGCGCTGGCGGTTATCACTCGGCGTGGGTGACGATGAACAAGGGCGTGCTGCTGGCACCTGCTGAGCAGACCGTCGATGGCTTCGCCGCAAACTGGGACAAGATCAGCGACCGCGCGGAGGATTTCGTGCCACGTTCGGGGCCGGAACAGGCGCACGTGATCATCAGCCAGTTACAGGCGGCGATGAAGGGGTGAGTGTTCAGATCCTCCCCGTTTTCACGAAGTGCAAATGGGGAGGTGGCAGGCACCGCAGGTGACTGACGGAGGGGGTTCTTACCCCTCCACCACCAGCGTCGCTGGCGGTCCCCCTCCCCGATTGTCCTTCGGAAAATCAGGGAGGATTTGGCCTAAGCCGACCGCAGCACCACCACGATGCCGCCTGCAGGCTCCACCGAGCCTGCAGGCACCCGCACCGCATCGGCCCGCGCGCGTGCCAGTATCTCTGGTGCAGCACCGGCCTCATGCACCACCACATCGGCCTGCCCCAGCAACCGCGCCGCGCGTAGCGTAAGATCTTCGGGATCGTTCGACGTCAACACGATCTCGAACCGCCCAGACTGTCCTTCTGCGCCCGACACAAGCCACGCGCCAACCTTCGCCTCACTCCCCGCACGAAACAGATCGAGTTCTCCGCACTCATCCAAAGCCGCATCCAGCGCACGCCTGCGATCCGCCACCGAAGCCCACCGCGCGCGCATCCCCTCGCGCGCCTCTTCCAGCGCGCGGGCCAGCGCGCCTAGCCCTTGAGGCAGCAGCCGCTCCAGCCGCAACCGCAGGATCTTCGCCAGCCCTGCTGAGGCCCCGCCCGTGCCCACCGCGATCAGCACCGGGTCGCGGTCCAGAATCGAAGGCGTGGTGAAATCACACAGTTCGGGCCGGTCGACCACGTTGACCAGCAGCCCCGCACAGCGCAGCCGGATCGCATCGCCCTGCGCCATGTCGGGATTGTCGTGCGCGATGAAGGCGAGGCGTGCGCCGTCGTCGATCCCGGCGGCGATGTCG
>NZ_NCII01000124.1 GCF_002256775.1 Novosphingobium sp. 17-62-19
AGCTACCCAGCGCCGGTACGCTGCATGCCCAGCCCAGTTCCTCCGAGACACGCTTCGCCAGGACCTGGGCGCCGGTCGGCTCGCCATGGGTGACATAGAGGTGGCGCGGGGCCTCGTGCAGCGACCCGAGCCAGCGCATGAGTTCGTCGCTGTCGGCATGCGCCGAGAGCATCGTCAGGTTGGCGACCTCGGCTTCGACCGGGATATACTCGCCGTGGATCTTGATCGTCCGGGCGCCGCCGATCATGGCGGCGCCGCGGGTGCCCGCCGCCTGGAAGCCCGAGAAGAGGATGAGGTTCTTCCCATCCGGCGCGAAGCGCTTGAGATGGTGGAGCACGCGGCCGCCCGTTGCCATTCCACTGGCCGAGATGATGACCTTGGGGGCGGGGTTGGCGGTGAGTTCCTTGGATTCCTCCACTTCCCGCACATAGTGCGCGACGCTGCACGCCGCTTCGCACTCGGTGCGGGCCAGGCGATGCTCGTCCATGAAATCGCACATCAGCCCGCTCGCGTTGATCGCCATCGGGCTGTCGAGGAAGATCGGGATGTCGCGGAGGCGTCCCTGCGCGCGCAGACGCGAGAAATGATAGAGAAGCGACTGAACCCGTCCCACGGCGAAGGCCGGGATCACCACCGTCCCGCCTCTCTCGACGCATCGCTCGACATGATCTCCAAGCGTCTTTGTCGGATCGACCTGCTCGTGGCGCCGATCGCCATAGGTCGATTCCACCAGGACATAGTCGGCGCGCGCGGGCGGCTCGGGATCCTTCATCACCGCATCGCCGTAACGGCCGATATCGCCTGAGAAGAGGATTGTCCGCCCCTTCCAGTCGATCTCGATCGACGCCGCGCCGAGGATGTGGCCGGCGCGATGATAGCGCACCCTGATGCCGTCCGTGACTGCATGCCACGCTCCGAACTCGATCGGGCGGAAGAGCTGCAATGCCAGACGCGCGTCGGCCTGGGTGTAGAGCGGCAGCGCCGGCTGGTGCCTTGAGAAGCCGTGCCGGTTGGCGAACTCCGCATCCTTTTCCTGCAGATGGCCGCTGTCGGGAAGAAGGAGCTCGCACAGGGCCGCGGTCGCCCGCGTTGCAAGGACGGTACCGTCCCAGCCCAGGCGCGCCATGCGCGGCAGCGCACCCGCGTGATCGAGATGAGCGTGGGTCAGCAGGACCTGGCCGACATCCGCGACTTCGGGTGGAATTGGCGCCCAATTAAGGCGGCGCAGATCCCTGGGTCCCTGAAACAGGCCGGAATCGACAACGATCTGAGTTTCACCATCGTCCACCAGATAACGCGACCCTGTGACCGTTCCCGATCCGCCGAGAAAGGCGACGCCGAGACCATCGGCCGGGCGCTTGGCCAGATCGATCCTTGCTTCGCGCTCAAGGACGGTCACGCCGGACTGGTTGCGGGAATGGTGCCGTTTCCTTCTCTTGTGCATGGACGCGGGCCTGCCTCTCACGATTATGTTCGTGAGCGCAGCATTGGTTCGCGGACGCCGCACGCCTATACGCAAAAGCCGCAGCACGACTGCTGCTCCCCGACAGCTGCGTCGCGCGAACGCCGGTGGCCGATCCGATCGATCACCTTACCCATGCTTGCGCGATGCCCGGCGGACTTCGGTCTCTACTTATACCTTGCTCCTTGGACTCGAGCCTATGCTGGCTGGACGTTGACCAGAAGAGGCCGGCATATGGGCGAACATGACCATCGCATGCGCAAGCGCGGCAAGATCGTGCTGATCGGCTTCCTGCTCGTCGCCAGCTTCTTTCTCCTCACCGAGCACACCGCGCACTTCCTGGGTGTGCTGCCCTATCTCATCCTGCTCGCCTGCCCGCTCATGCACCTGTTCATGCACCACGGCCGCGGTGGGCATCAGCATAGCCATGAGCCCGGTCAGGCACCCGCCGGCTTGCCGGCCAATCCCAACGGCCGCATCGAAGGAGAGCCGCGATGACGCACGCCGACTATGGCTATGGTCTGTGGGGGCTCGCGCTGGTCAATGCCGCCGTTTTCATCCTCTTTGCGTTCAGCTTCTTCAAGCCGGCAACGCGGCGCGACTGGCGCAGCTTCGGCGCGTTCAGTGCGTTCATCGTCGCGCTCTTCGCCGAAATGTATGGCTTCCCGCTCACCATCTTCCTGCTGTCGGGGTGGCTCCAGTCGCATTTCCCCGGCGTCGACTGGTGGAGCCACGATGCCGGCCACCTCCTGGAGATGATGTTCGGCTGGAGGGTCAACCCGCATTTTGGCCCGTTCCATCTTGCCAGCTTCGTGCTGATCGGCACGGGCTTCTGGCTGATCTCGGCCGGATGGGCGCCGCTTCACGCAGCCCAGCGCGTTCACAAGCTCGCGACGACGGGAATCTATGCCAGGGTCCGCCATCCGCAATATATCGGGTTCATCCTCGTGATGCTCGGTTTCCTGCTGCAATGGCCGACGTTACTGACGCTCGCCATGTTCCCCGTGCTGGTCGTGATGTACATCCGGCTAGCCCGGCATGAAGAGAAGGCGGCGCTCGCAGAATTCGGGAATGAGTATCGCGACTATATGGCACGAGTGCCAGCCTTCGTTCCCCGGCTAACGCCTCGGCCCGCGCGTCCTGTCCGTTCATCCACGCCCTTGGAGAGGCAAGGCGCGGCTCGATCGGGGGCGGAACAGGCTTTAGCCAAAAAGCACGATTGGCCGCGCCGAGGCTGAGGGGTTGGGCGTCGGGGTGCGTATTACATTCGAGCGATGGAGCTTACGCCGATCGCCATCGCATCTCGGCACGTTGATTTGAGATGCGGCCCACGCTCGTTTCGGCGGATCGCACGGAGGGAAATCTGTTATGCCTTTCGATGCGACGTTGTTCATCAAAACTCGGATTGCGCCGGCCGTCGAAAGGTGCACCCGCGCCCCGAAACAGTCTGCCGTCAGCCGGATGAACACATGCCGAGGCGCCCTTAACCTCCGCTTGGAACTAACGCTCTCGCGGCTCGCACTCTCGTCTCAGCACTTTTTCCGTAGCGGATAACCAGCCCCTCTGCCGCACCAGGATCGGGTGCCGCGGAAGATCTGGCGCAGCCCCGCCGCCTCCTTGATGTTAAGAGAGTAATTGGATGGGTATCGAGTCACAGAGCCAAGTTCATCAATCAATAGACCCCGCTGCAGCCGACGCGATATTTCAAACCCTGAGCGCACGTTGGGTGTTGCACATCCTGGTAGCGCTGAGCAAAGACGATCTCCGCTTCACGTGCCTTCGCCGAGAGATACCGAGGATCAGCGCCAATGTGCTTACGGTCCGCCTGAGGGAACTGGAAGCGGCATGTCTGGTCTCGAGGACGACTTCGCCGCCACCGGATTCCTATCAACTTTACGGACTGGGGCCGTTGGCACATGGGTTGCGACCGGCGCTGCAACATCTGGAGCAATGGAGGATACAGCTCGGTGTATTCGGCAAGACCGTAAGCGCTAAAACACCCCCACGGGGGAGCGCTCAGGCGGCCTGATCGATGACGGGGCTGGTGGCAGCGCGACTATCTACCCAGTTGCATGGGAGCAGATCATCGATGGGATCTGCATCGCCGCGCAGGACGATGCGGGCGAGGACATCGGTGAGGTAGGCCTGAGGGTTGATGCCGCCCAGTTTGCAGGTTTCTATCAGGCTGGCAAAGGTCGCCCAGTTTTCAGCCCCCAGGTCATGGCCTGTGAACAGGGCATTTTTCCGCTGGAGGGTAATTGGCCTGATTGAGCGCTCGACGGTATTGTTATCCAGCTCGATCCGTCCATCCTCAAGGAAGCGGACGAGGCCCTTCCAGTGGTTGAGGGTGTAACCGATGGCCTCGGCTGTATGGGAGCCGCGGGGTAGTTTGGGCAGCATTTCCTTGAGCCATGGCAGCATGTCCGTGATGATCGGAGCGGCTTCAGCCTGGCGCACCGCCAGTCTGTGTTCGGGGCTGGAGCCTCGGATACGAGCCTCGATCTTGTAGAGCCCGGCGATCCGCCGCAGGGCCTCATCGGCGACCGGTGCGTTGCCGCCCTTGGCATCGTCGAAGTAGCCCCTCCTGACATGTGCCCAGCAGAAGGCGAGCGTTCCGGGACCGGCCCTTCGGTCCGGCGCCTCGATATGCTTGTACGCGCCATAGCCGTCGCACTGGACGATGCCGGCGAAGTCCCCGAGCAGCTTTTCCGCCCAGACTTTCCCGCGACCTGGCATGTAGGTGTAGGCGACAGCCGGTGGATCGGTGCCGCCATGCGCGCCATCATCACGAGCGATCGCCCAGAGATATCCCGTCTTCACCTTGCCGGTACCGGGAGCCAGGACCTTGGCCGTGGTCTCGTCAACGAACAGCCTCGCGCCCGATAGGAGGTCGGCCTTCATCCGGCTGGTCAGGCGGCAGAGCCAGGCGGCGGCTCTGCCTGCCCAGTTGCACATTGTTCCCCTGTCGATCTCGATACCCTGGCGCCGCATTGCCTGTGCCTGCCGGTAGAAGGGAGTGTGATCGGCATATTTCTTGACGAGAACATCGGCGATCAGCGCCTCGGTGGGCAGGCCGCCTGGCACCACATGCTTGGGCGCAGGCGCCTGGAACACGCCATCGCTGCATGCCCGGCACGCCATTTTCGGTCGGGACGTCACGATAACGCGATACTGGACAGGGATGACATCGAGCCGGCTTGATATGTCGCTGTCGATGCAGTGCAGCGCGCCTCCGCAGCAGGGGCATTCCGTCTCGTCAGGGAGGATCACTTCCTCAACGCGGGTCAGATGCGCTGGCAGCGACGCCCGTGCTGTCCCAGGCTCCCTTCGCGCCCGCTCCTTCTTTTGGCCCGCTGCGGCCGCAGCCTGCTCGGCCAAGGCTTCCAGTTCAGCGCGGGCAACATCGAGGTCGTCGAGGCCCAACGCCAACTGATCCTCGTTCAGCTTCTCCGACCGTTTTCCGAATGTCGTCCGGGTGATCTGGTCGATGATATGCTGCATCCGAGCTTCACGCTCGAGGCCGGCCAGGACCATCGCCTTGAGAATGGCGACATCGTCAGGAAGGTCGGCTGCCGTGGCGGACATGCCCTATTTCTGGCAGTTTCCGGGCAGTCCGCAATGGCATTTCGATCAGGGGAATCAGGCTTGCGACCTATCGCGTCGTCACCGGAGCCTGAGCGCGCGGCGTGTGCATTTTCGACCACTGCAGCCCTTCGAACAAGGCTGACGCCTGTGATGCCGACAGCCGCATCACGCCATCCTGTGCCCGTGGCCAATGGAAGCCCCCAGTCTGCAAAACCTTGCTCACGAGCACCAGGCCGCTGCCATCCCAGACCAGGAGCTTGATCCTGTTCGCCCGCTTGGAGCGGAAGATGAAGACTACCCCCGAGAAGGGTTTAAGTCCGAGTTCATGCTCGACCAGCGCCGCCAGGCTGACGGCCCCTTTCCTGAAGTCGACCGGTTTTGTCGCCACCATCACCTTAAGCGGCCCTGGCGGGATGATCATCCCGACCGGCTCACTGCGGCAAGCACACGGGCGATATGTTCCTCGCTCACCCCTGGCGGCACATGGATCGCCAGCCTTGCCGTGCGGATCACGATCTCATCGCCTCCACCATCAGCCGAGCCGGAGCCGTCCGCATCTTCAACCACCGCCGGAACGAAACCCAGCTTCTTGCTGGCCAGGCGCTTGCCCGGAATGCTGTCATGCCGCCACGCATAAAGCTGCTGCGGCAGTAACCCATGCGTCCGTGCGATTTCTGCGATGTTGGCGCCGGGCTCAAAACTCGACGCGATGATCCGCGCCTTGGCCTCGGCCGACCAGCGACGACGCGCCGGTCCCGCTGGAATGACATCCATACGCGAGGGCCGCTGGCCCTCCTGCCTTTCGAAACCTGTTTCGAATGTTCTTACATCATCAGCCACTACGATACCCCTCGGATGAGGGGCAGAGCATAGACAGATCAGCAGCTACGAAAATGTGGGGAGGTTTTGGCGCTTACGCAAGACCTAGAGCTCCGATGATTCCATCGTGGATCGGAGTCGATTGCCGCGCCTGCGGAATGCTCGCCGCTCGTCACTCAATGCTCGGGGAGAAGGACCGCCGAAACCTCGCGATAATCGACAGGGTGGATGCGGTCTTTTGATTGAAAGCGCGCAAGATCCAGGGTTTCATCGCCAAACGTCACCGCGATCGAGTTTATGAGATAGGCGCGCGTCCGTGAATATGGCAGGATCCAGATCGCTCGCTGGGTGGGAATATTTTGGCGAAGTCTGGTAAGTTTGAGTGCCAGCAGCCGGCTCGGCTCATCATTCGACCCGACAGCGAGCAGCGTGGTCCCGTAGAACTTGTTCGGGGTTCGCCAGGACAATATCTGGCTGACCGTCGCCCGCTCCTCGACCAGCTTATCACATTGCCCGGCATATCGGTCACCGATCGCCCGTGACATTCCGACACCGATGCTGTCGCCAATGATAAGGCACGCGAACATCGAACATCCTAATAAAGACAGGTTTCAGGGCCACCCGCCTCGCCCGTCATCGACCGTGCAAGTGAGCCAGCACCTCTTAGTCTTTCATGGGCAGAACGCGCGCTGCAAGCGCTGAAATATCGGCTTCCCCAAGAATGTAGGAGGCGCCCGTTTCGGAAAAGAATAGTTGTACGCGCTCTTCCTCTGCGGTGGGCGGGCAGATTGGCGCCGTAGAATGACTGTCACTCCAGGAAGCGTCGACAAACTGAACAAGCTCAGACCAGGCCTTGATACCGTCGTCGTGAATCGTGATGCGTTCCCGTCCACGAAATAGGATAACAAGCACTGATACCTGCATGATACCTTAACTGTTGATGTGTATGGTCGATGGCTTGGCACGGTCCTCCGGCTCCTGACCGTGGTAGGCCGAGTACAGGCCGAGATCGCCGAAAATCGTCTCCGATTTGGAGCGATGCTGCATTATCGGTCGGGTCGTGTCCCACTGGGTGGTGTAAGAGCCGTCGATCCAAGGTAGGATCGGGATCAGGTCAGGCTGCCACGGCGGGCAGGCTGACGATGGGATTATGG
>NZ_NCII01000023.1 GCF_002256775.1 Novosphingobium sp. 17-62-19
GAAAATCGCGTGGCGTTCAGCATCGCTGATGTCGAGCGCATCGACATAGCGCTTGGTGTCATCGAAATAGAAGCCGGTGGTGGGATCGATCCCGCGCACAGCGCCGACCATTTCAGACCCGAACAGGATGTTCTTGTTCTCGATCACGTCGGCCAGCAGATCGACGCCGGGCTGGTGATAGACGCAGGTATCGAAATAGACATTGTTCATCAGATGGCCCGAAAGATCGGGTTTCTTGAGCATGTCGGCCAAACCGCGATAGCGCCCCCAGTGATAGGGCACCGCGCCGCCGCCGTGTGGGATGATGAAGCGCAGGGTGGGGAACCTGCTGAACAGATCGCCTTCGAGCAGTTGCATGAAGGCGATAGTGTCCGCCGCGATATAGTACCCGCCCGTGGCGTGCATGGCCGGGTTGCACGATCCCGAAACGTGGATCATCGCCGGAACGTCCAGCTCCACCATCTTCTCGTAGAACGGGAACCAGTATTCGTCGGTCAGCGGCGGATGGGTGAAGCGCCCGCCGCCCGGATCGGGATTGAGATTGCAGCCGATGAAGCCCAGTTCGTTCACGCAGCGGTCCAGCTCGGCAATGGAGCTGGTCATGTCGGCTTCAGGCGACTGCGGCAACATGCACACGCCCGCAAATGTCTCGGGGTAAAGCCCGACGACGCGCGCAATCAGATCGTTGCAGACTTGCGCCCACTTCACCGCGACTGACTGGTCGCCCACGTGCGGGGCCATCGCGCTGGCACGGGGCGAGAAGATCGTCATGTCCGCGCCGCGCTCCTTGAGAAGGCGCAACTGGTTGGATTCGATGGTCTCGCGAATCTCGTCATCCGAAATGTCGGGATAAGGTGGCGCGGCTTCGCCTGCCTTGAACGCGGCCTTCTGCTTCTCGCGCCACTCGTCGTGCGCCTTGGGCAACACGGTGTAGTGGCCGTGGCAGTCGATGATCATGGTCATGCGACTTCGGTCCTCTCTGCGGTGAATGCGATTGTCTTGCCTGCCTGCTCGCGCTGGCGCTTGACCGTGCCGCTGGTCATCAGCGGCTCCACGCCCAACGCTTCCAGCGTCTTGGCGGACTCTTCCATCTCGGCGGCGCGGCGCAGCCCGTGCGTGGTCATGCGCTCGACGTTGTACTCGGCGCGCTCGAACCAGCTCTGCGCCTTTTCACTGGCGTCGAGCGAGGACAGGACTTCGTCAACCACGCCAGCCTTGGTCGCCGCCAGCATCATCTCGGCGGTTAGCGCCTCGATGCCCTTGACCATGACCGAACGGATCATCTTGATCGCGCTGGCTCGGCCGATCTCGTCGCCCACCACACGCGTTTTGGCAAAGCCTGCCGCCCGCAGCAGCGCTTCAGCCTCACTGCCATGTGCGCCCGAAATCAACAGCGGCACATTCATCCGCGCCGGGTTGACCGGGGCCAGCACCGCCACATCGACGTAACGCCCGCCCTCCGCTTCGATGGCCTTGGCGGCGGCACGCTTGGTATCGGGGGCCACCGAATTCATGTCACACCAGATCGCGCCCGGCTTCAAAAGCGCGGCGAAGTCTTGCGCGGCAGGCAACGCTGAATCCGCGGTTACCAGAGAAAACACCAAATCCGCGTCCGACAGCGCACATTCCGCCGTCGCGCAGGCAACGACGCCCGCCTCTTCCATCACCGCGCGGCGCGCCGGATTGATGTCAAAGGCCAGCGCCGCACACTCCCAGCCTGCCGCCTTGGCAAAAGTGGACCCGGCCTCGCCGAAGCCGATCAGGGCAATTGTGCTCTCCATGACGGCGGTCCTGCGCGGACACGCGCAAAGGAACAAATGCAAACATCGCGGCAGGTATAAATTTATGCAAAGCCTTCTGCCGCCACTTCGCGCAGCAACCCTACGAACGCGCCTTGCGGTGCAGTCGGCCGCCACCCCTCGCGCGTGGTGATGCCGATAGTGCGCATTACCGGCACCGGCGGCGGCAACGTGGCCAGCACGCCTGCCTGCAATTCCACGGCGAGTTGCGCCGGGGAAAGCAGCGTCAAGGCATCGGACCCCAACAACAACTGCCGCACTGTCAAAACCGATCCGCACTCGATCCCCACGTGCGGAGGCTCGGCCCCGGCCGAGCGCATCATGCCCTCCCAATAGTGCCGCAACGGCGTGTCACTGGCGGGCAGTATCCAAGAATAACTTGCCAATGCAGCCCCATCTACGGGCGATGACAACAGGGGGTGCCCCGCGCGCATCACCAGCGCAGGCTGATCCTCGAACACGGCTTCTTGCGCTAGATCATCCAGCGCCGCCGTTTCCCGAAGCGCCCCCAACATCAGATCCACTTCGCCATCGCGCAGCGGCCCCGAAAGCTCGGCATGGCTTCCCTCGACCACCGCCACATCCACCCCCGGATGGCGCGCGGCAAAGCGCAGGATCGTTTCGGGCAGCCATCGCGCGCGGGACAGCGGCATGGCCCCCACCACGATCCTGCCCGCCACCTTGCCTTGCCACGCGGCCACTTCGGCAAGGCCGCTGCGCAACTCCGCCATCGCCAGACCGAAGCCGCGCGCGCGCCGCTCTCCGGCAGGGGTCAGCATCACCGACCGCCCGCGCCGGTCCACCAACCGCTGCCCGAGCGCGACCGAAAGGTCCGCCACTGCGCGATGGAGCGAGGCGGACGACAGCCCGGTAGCGTCTGCCGCCACGGCATAGCTTCCGGCGCGGGCGAGCGCGAGGAATGCGCGCACCTGCGTGCCGGTCACGCGCGGCGAGCCGACATGCGCAATCGCTGCTTCTGCGCGCGGGGCCAGCAGAAGCGTCGGTTCGGTCGGCGTCATCCCCGCAGGGCCGCGCTCGAACAGCGCGCAGCCAAGGTCCGCCTCCAGCCGCGCAATAGCCTGCGTCAGTGCAGGCTGCGTCAGGTTCACAGCCCGCGCCGCGCGCGTCACGCTTCCGTGGCGAACCGTGGCGGCGAAAGCAGCGATGTGGCGGATGTTGATTGCGTGGTAAGCCATGCCCGCTCGCTTAGCATTTCCTTATGGGCCGGAGCAAACAATGCATTGGTTCGTAGCGCGCCGCAGTCGCATGGAACGCGCGAAGAGTTTTCCATGGGAGCCGGAAATGTCGGGTATCGTCGTCCAGAACATCGAGCGTGCCGATCCAGCCGTGATCGACGGCCTTGCTGCTTGCGGCGTTGCCACCGTCCACGAAGCGCAGGGCCGCACCGGCCTGCTCGCCAGCTATATGCGCCCGATCTATCGCGGCGCGCGCATCGCAGGGTCTGCCCTCACGATCAGTGCCGCGCCCGGTGACAACTGGATGGTGCATGTGGCCATCGAACAGCTTCAGGCCGGAGACATCCTGCTGCTCGCCCCGACGTCCCCATGCGAAGATGGCTACTTCGGCGATCTGCTGGCCACCAGCGCACAGGCGCGCGGCTGCCGGGGGCTGGTGATTGACGCTGGCGTGCGCGATGTGCGCGATCTGACCGAGATGAACTTCCCCGTCTGGTCCAAGGCGATCTACGCACAAGGCACCGTCAAGAACACGCTCGGCAGCGTCAACGTACCGGTCGTCTGCGCCAACGCGCTGGTGAACCCCGGCGACGTGATCGTGGCGGATGATGATGGCGTCTGCGTGGTGCCGCGTGAGAAGGCCGCCGAGGTGCTGGCCGCCGCACAGGCGCGTGAAGCGAACGAAGGCGAAAAGCGCGAGAAGCTGGCGGCGGGTGTGCTGGGCCTCGACATGTACAAGATGCGCGAACGGCTGGAGAAGGAAGGGCTTAAGTATGTGTAATTCCTCCCCGTCACGGGTAGGGGGACCGCGTAGCGGTGGAGGGGGCTATCCATTGCCCGACACTTCTCGCGTTGGTGCTGATGCGATAGCCCCCTCCACCACGCTTCGCGCGGTCCCCCTCCCCGTGCCAGGGAGGATCACATGACGTCAGCTCCCTGCATGTGGATGCGCGGCGGGACGTCGAAGGGCGGCTACTTCCTCAAGGATGATCTGCCCTCAGACACCGCCGCCCGCGACGCCTTCCTGCTCGCCATGATGGGCAGCCCCGATCCCGTTCAGATCGACGGGATGGGCGGCGCGGACCCGCTGACCAGCAAGGTCGCCGTCGTCAGCAAATCGACCCGTGAAGGCATCGACGTTGACTACCTGTTCCTGCAGGTCTTCGTCGATCAGGCCATCGTCACCGACGCGCAGAACTGCGGCAATATCCTTGCTGGCGTCGGCCCCTTTGCCATCGAGCGCGGCCTTGTTTCGGCCACCGGCGATGAAACCCGCGTCACCATCTTCATGGAGAACACTGGGCAAGTCGCCGTTGCTTCGGTCAGCACGCCTGGCGGTAAGGTCTCCTACAAGGGCAAGGCAAAGATCGACGGCGTCCCCGGCTCGCACGCGCCGGTCCCGCTCGAATTCCGCGACACCGCCGGGTCTTCCTGCGGTGCGCTCCTGCCCACCAGCAACGCGGTCGATGTGGTCAACGGCGTTGCCGTCACGCTAATCGACAACGGAATGCCCTGCGTGGTGATGAAGGCCGAAGACCTGGGCATCACAGGATATGAGGACCGGGACTGGCTTGACGCTGCGACCGACCTCAAGGCAAGGATCGAAGCCATCCGCCTGATCGTCGGCCCGATGATGAACCTTGGCGATGTGAAGGAAAAGTCGGTCCCCAAGATGATGCTCGTCGCCCCGCCCAAGAACGGCGGCGCGGTGACGGTGCGCAGCTTCATTCCCCACCGTGCGCACGCCACCATCGGCGTGCTGGGCGCGGTCAGCGTCGCCACAGCATGCCTTATCCCCGGTTCGCCTGCGGCCGAAGTTGCCGAAATCCCCGAAGGCAGCCGTAAACTGCTGTCGGTAGAACACCCAACAGGCGAAATGAGCTGCGTGCTTGAAGTGGACGACAGCGGCGACGTCCGCACCGCCGCCTTGCTGCGCACCGCGCGCAAGCTGATGGATGGGGTGGTGTATGGCTGAGGCGGTGCAACATGCTTCGACAAGCTCAGCATGAGCGGAATTGGGGCTTTCTGGTTCAAAATATAGGTCAGCTCGGCCTGAGCTTGTCGAAGGCCCACAGCTCAAACGGATGGACACAATGACTGATCGCATCATCAGCTGGCACGCCAACCCCAGCAAGCCGCGCTACACTCCACCCGCAGGCGCAGTCGATGCACACTGCCACGTCTTCGGCCCGATGGCGCAGTTCCCGTTCAGCGCCAAGGCCAAGTACCTGCCCGAAGACGCCGGCCCGGACATGCTTTTCGCCCTGCGCGATCATCTCGGCTTCGACAAGAACGTGATCGTGCAGGCAAGCTGCCACGGCACCGATAACGCCGCGACGCTGGACGCCATCGCCAAATCGAAAGGACGCGCGCGCGGCGTTGCCGTCGTCGACCCCGCAATCTCCGAGGCCGAGCTTCACGCCCTGCACGACGGCGGCATTCGCGGCATCCGCTTCAATTTCCTCAAGCGCCTTGTCGACAATGCGCCCAAGGACAAGTTCCTCGAAGTTGCCCAGCGCCTGCCAAAAGGGTGGCACGTGGTCATCTATTTCGAGGCCGACATCCTTGAAGAACTGCGCCCCTTCATGGACGCCATCCCCGTCCCGCTGGTGATCGACCACATGGGCCGCCCCGATGTGCGGCAGGGGCCGGACGGTGCGGACATGAAAGCGTTTCGCGCCTTCCTGAACAGCCGCGAGGACATCTGGTTCAAGGCCACCTGCCCCGACCGGCTCGACGCGATCAAGGAAGGCGGCGCAGGCGATCCGTGGAACGCCTTTGCCGATGCAGTCGCGCCGCTGGTGGCTGATTATCAGGACCGCGTGCTGTGGGGCACCGATTGGCCGCACCCCAACATGGACACCGAGATCCCGGATGACGGCCACCTCGTCGACATGATCCCCCGCATTGCGCCCACCGAAGAGCTTCAGCGCAAGCTCCTCATTGACAACCCGATGCGCCTTTACTGGGCTGACTGATCGGCTGCGAAGGTGCGCCCCCGCGAAGGCGGGGGCCTCAGGCCATTTACGCGAACATTCCGATACAACACCGAGACCCCCGCCTTCGCGGGGGCGCAGCAGCGCGTTAACCACACAACGCCGCGCATTTCCGTGCTCTGATCCGGCCAGCCCAAGCGCCGTCGCAATACAACTGAGCGAAATCCTTACCCACCGCTGCGCAGCATTACGGGGCCGCGCCCTTACCGAAACTTGCCCTTGTTCCCTTAGCACCGGTTCCCATGCCGAGAGCCTTTGCGGGGACCGAGATGCTCAAGTTCAATATCACTGCCAAGTTCATAGCCGCATTCGCACTGCTTCTTGCGGCCACCGCCGCAATGGGCCTGTTTGCCATTTCCAAGCTTGGCGAAGTCAACGACATCGCAGCCGAACAGCGCACAGTGTGGATTCCCGGCGCTGAAACGCTTGGTGATATCCACGCCTTCACCTCGCAGTACCGGTTGAAGCAGGGCGAGATGTTTGCAGGCTCATCGCCCGATGCGATGGCCCGGAGCCAAAAATTGCTCCGTAGCGCCCGCAATGCCATCGAAGGCGGCCTTGGCGACTATGAAAAGCTGGTCGTCACGCCCGAGCAGAAGGCGGCTGTCGGTGCGATGAAAGACGCGTGGGGCGCGCTGACGGCACAGGACGAAACACTGCAATCCATGGCGCTTGCCGGAGACACAGCAGGTGCCAGCGCAATGCACGAAGGCGAAGGTCTCGACACTTTCTACACGCTCGAAGACACGATCCTCACCGCGATCGACGCCAACAAGAAGGCCGCAGACGCTGTCGCCACCCGCGCAGAGCATATCCACGCATCCGCCCGCAAATTCACATTCGCCGCGATGGGACTTACGCTTCTTGCCGCGCTTGTCATGCTCGGCCTGCTGATCCGCAGCATTGCCCGCCCGGTCGTGAAAATGTCCGAGGCCGTTTCACGCCTGGTGGACGGCGATCACGCGGTCAATGTCCCCGGCCTGTCCCGCAGTGACGAACTTGGCCAATTGGCCCGCGCGCTTGACCGGTTCCGCGATGTCTTTGCTTCTGATCACGCACGCGCCGAATCCGAAAAGGCACAGGCCCGCGAAACGCAGATCACTATCGATGCGATTGGCGATGGCCTCACCGCGCTCGCCGAAGGCAACCTCACGTTCCGCGTTAACGAAAACGGCTCGGGCGCGCTTGCCAAGTTGCATGTCGACTACAACGCCGCCGTTGCTTCGCTCGAAGGCGTGCTGTCGAAAATCGTCGATGGCTGCAACACGATCAAGCTTGGCACGGACGAAATTGCCAGCGCCTCAAATGATCTGGCCATGCGCACAGAACAGCAGGCCACCTCGCTTGCCGAAACCTCGCGCACGCTCAACGAATTCACCACATCGGTAAAGACTACGGCAGAGAATGCCAAACAGACCAGCGCACGCCTCACTGTGGCCCGCTCTACCGCCGATGGCGTGGGCGACACCGCCAACCGCGCCATTGCCGCCATGCGCAGCATTGAAAGCAGCTCGAAGGAAATGGCTGAAATCGTCGGCGTGATCGATGGGATTGCCTTCCAGACCAACCTGCTGGCGCTCAATGCCGGGGTCGAAGCCGCCCGTGCTGGTGATGCGGGCAAGGGCTTTGCCGTGGTTGCTACCGAAGTGCGCGCGCTTGCCCAACGCTCAGCCGATGCCGCCAAGTCCATCCGCGATCTGATCAGCAAAAGCACCGAAGAAGTCAGCGGTGGCGTCGCGCTCGTGGAATCGAGCGGCGAAGCGTTGCGGCAAATCGTCAGCGAAGTCAGCGCCGTTTCTGGTCTGGTCGATGCCATTGCCGAGGCAGCAGGCCAGCAGGCCGCAGGCATCGCCGACATCTCAGGCATGGTCGGATCGATGGACTCGTTCACGCAGCAGAACGCCGCGATGGTCGAGGAAAGCTCGGCCGGCACCCGTAACCTTGCAACCGAAACAATCTCGCTGGTCGATCAGCTCGCCCGCTTCCAGCTTGGCAAAGCGTCCGGCCTCAGCGCAGGCGCTGCCTTTGGCAAAGCCAGCTACACGCCGCCTAGCGAAGAACCGGCCGCACGCATGGCCCCACCATCACGATCAGCCCCACCACCTCCACGGGTTGTCGGCAATACCGCCCTCAAGCCCAGCGAGGACGACTGGTCCGAGTTCTGACGCCTTCCCCCCATCCCTCAACCACCACGCAAGGACAAATCCATGAAAATGATCGAGAAGTTCGCCTTCTGCTTCGCTGCCCTGGCACTCACCGCAACCTCCGCCTTTGCCCAGTCAGCAGACTGGCAGAAGCAGGTTGCCCGCATCATCGGCTCGAAGCAGACCTATCCCCGCACCGCCCAGATGCGTGGCGAAGAAGGCACCGCCCGCGTCAAGGTCTATGTCGGCGCTGGCGGCCAGATCGAACGTGCCGAATTGGTCGCCCCATCGGGATCGTCAACGCTCGACAAGGAGGCCGTTGCCATGCCTACCCGCGCCGGATCGGTTCCACCCCCGCCAGGAGGTGCTACCGCAATCATCGTGCCGGTCACTTGGAAGTTGCTCTAATTCAAAAGCTTGGCATCGGCATCGCCACCCCCTGCGGCGCTCGCCGATGCCCAGAACTGCCGGATACCCCTCTCGGCATATGATTGGGGCGGTCCCAAGTGGACCGCCCCCTTTTTGCGTTGCATAACGCCCAGTGAGACCCCGCAAAGGCTGGGACCTCGGCGGTTTCACTGAATTTGGTTCGGACTGCCTGAGGCCCCCGCCTTCGCGGGGGAGCAGGTTGTGGAGAGAGGGAGAGGGAGCGCAAAGGCCCCCCAACCCTCAACTCACCACAAAACTCAGCGCTCCATCGCCTTCGTCAATCATCACAGTGCTGCCATCAGGCACTTCGCCGCGTAGCAGCTTTTCCGCCAGCGGATCCTGCAAGTACCGCTGCACCGCCCGCTTCAACGGCCGCGCGCCATAGACCCGATCGTAGCCAACCCGGCCCAGCCAGCGCTTGGCCGCATCGCTCAGATCCAGCACGATCTTGCGATCCTTCAGCAGCTTGGCCACCCGCGCCACCTGGATTTCGACGATCGGCGCCATGTGCTCCTGCCCCAGCCGGTGGAACAGGATGATCTCGTCGAGCCGGTTGAGGAATTCGGGCCGGAAATGCCCGCGCACCACCTCCATCACCTGCGGCTCCACCAGCCCCACATCCTGCCCCTCTTCCAGACTGGCAAGGTATTGGCTGCCAAGGTTGCTGGTCAGGATGATCAGCGTGTTGGTGAAGTCCACCACGCGGCCCTGCCCATCGGTCAGGCGGCCATCGTCGAGAACCTGCAGCAGCACGTTGAACACGTCGCCGTGGGCCTTCTCCACCTCGTCGAACAGCACGACCTGATAAGGCCGCCTGCGAACCGCTTCGGTAAGAACTCCACCTTCATCGTAACCAACATAGCCTGGAGGCGCACCGATCAACCGGCTCACGGAGTGCTTCTCCATGAACTCCGACATGTCGATCCGAACCATCGCGGTGTCGTCATCGAACAGGAATCCGGCCAGCGCCTTGGTCAACTCGGTCTTCCCCACACCCGTCGGGCCGAGGAACAGGAAGCTGCCCAGCGGCCGGTTCGGATCCTGCAAACCAGCCCGTGCGCGGCGCACGGCCTTGGACACGGCAATCACCGCGTCCTTCTGCCCGATCACGCGCTTGCCGATCACTTCTTCCATCTTGAGCAGCTTCTCGCGCTCACCCTGCAGCATCCGGTCCACCGGCACGCCGGTCCATTTGCTGACCACGGCGGCGATGTCGTCGGCGGTCACTTCCTCGCGCAGCATCGCGTTTTCGGCAACGCCCTCTGCTTCGGCCAGTTGCCGCTCCAGTTCGGGGATGCGGCCATAGGCAAGCTCGCCCGCCTTCGCCAGATCACCGTTGCGCTGCGCAACTTCCAGTTCGCTCTTCGCGGCGTCCAGCGCTTCCTTGATCTTGCCCTCGGCGGCAATCTTGTCGCGCTCGTTCTGCCAGCGCGTGGTCAGTTCGGCCGATTGCTGCTCGTGATTCGCCAGTTCCTCGCGCAAGGTCGCCAGCCGGTCCTTGCTTGCCTGATCGGTTTCCTTGGCCAGCGCCATCTCCTCGATCTTCATCTGGATGATGCGCCGGTCGAGCTTTTCGATTTCCTCGGGCTTGCTTTCCACTTCCATGCGGATGCGGCTCGCGGCCTCGTCCATCAGGTCGATGGCCTTGTCGGGCAAGAAGCGGTCGGCGATATAGCGGTTGGACAGCGTCGCCGCCGCCACGATCGCATTGTCGGCAATGCGCACGCCGTGGTGCAGTTCGTACTTGTCCTTGATCCCGCGCAGGATCGAGATCGTATCCTCCACGGTCGGCTCACCCACGAACACCGGCTGGAACCGCCGTTGCAACGCGGGGTCTTTCTCCACGTACTTCTGGTATTCATCGAGCGTGGTTGCGCCGATGCAGTGCAGTTCGCCGCGTGCCAGTGCGGGCTTGAGCAGATTGGAGGCATCCATCGCCCCCTCGCCCTTGCCCGCGCCGATCAGCGTGTGCATCTCGTCAATGAACAGGATGATCTCGCCCTCGGCGCCCTTCACCTCGTCGAGCACGGCCTTCAGCCGCTCCTCGAACTCGCCACGATACTTGGCGCCCGCGATCAGGCTGCCCATGTCGAGCGACATCAGGCGGCGGTCCTTGAGGCTGTCCGGCACGTCGCCATTGGCGATGCGCAGCGCGAGGCCTTCGGCAATCGCGGTCTTGCCCACGCCCGGTTCGCCGATCAGCGCCGGGTTGTTCTTGGTGCGCCGGGCAAGGATTTGCACGGCGCGGCGGATTTCCTCGTCGCGCCCGATCACGGGATCGAGCTTGCCCTCGCGCGCCGCCTGCGTCAGATCGCGGGCATAGCGCTTCATCGCGTCATAGGCGTTCTCGGCGCTCGCGCTGTCAGCGTTGCGCCCGCCCCTCAGTGCGGTGATCGCCGCTTCCAGCGCCTGCGCGGTGACATTCGCCGACTTCAACGCTTGCCCGGCCGATGTCGCCGCCGCCAGCGTCAACGCCACCAGCATCCGCTCCACCGTCACGAAGCTGTCGCCGGACTTGGCCGCAATCTGCTCGGCAGAGTCCAGAACGCGCACCGCATCGTTGTCCAGCCCCGGCGTCTGCTGCGCGCCGGAGCCTGAGACGGCGGCGATTTTGGCCAGCGCCTTGTCCACTTCAGCCTGCGCCAGCGCGGCATTGCCGCCCGCGCGCTGGATCAAGCCGCTAGCCATGCCTTCGCTGTCTTCCAGCAGAGCCTTCAGAATATGATCGGGCGTGATCCGCTGATGGTTCATGCGGATCGCCACGGTCTGTGCGGCCTGCAGAAAGCCCTTGGCGCGGTCGGTGAATTTTTCGAGGTTCATGGTGTTGAACTTCCTCCTGTTGCGCTGAACATGGTGTGGCTTTTTCGCAACACAAGGGCCGCGCCGACGAAAATGCTACGCGGTTCGACCAGCGCGTCCCCGCGCAGGCGGGGACCTCGGTCGGATTACGCTGCCGTTCTGTGATAGCCCTGAGGCCCCCGCCTTCGCGGGGGCGCAAGCATGTTACTTGGTAGGATCAGCCGCCTTCGCCGCTCCCGCCGCAAATTCCTTGCCGAAGAAGCTCCCCGCATACCACTTCGGTCGCTCGTCCGCGTTTGCCAGCGCTTGCACGGTATAGTAGTTCACTTTGGCGAACAGCGCCCCTGCCTCCCAGTCGAACGGCAGCTTCATGTCGTCGCTCGGCTTGTGATAGTGGTCCTTGAGGAAATCGCGGAACGCCTTTTCGCCCGGTCCGGCAAAGCCCGTCATCATGAACACCGCAGGTACACCCTGCTGCACGAAGCGGTAATGATCAGAGCGGGTGAACAGCCCCTCCTCCGGCATCGGATCGGGCGAGAGTGTGATCCCGGCCTTCCTGGCAGCCTCGGCCACGACCGGACCCATCGTCGAATTCTCCGCGCCAAAGGCCACGACATCGCTGAACTTGTAGGTCAGCACCGGCATGTCGAAATTGACGAGACCCACGACCTCACCCTTCACGACAGGATTGCGTGCCAGATAGTCTGACCCGATCAGCCCGCCCTCCTCGCCGGTCAGCGCGGCAAACATCACCGAACGGCGAGGTTTGTCCTGCACCACCGCGCGGGCGACCTCCAGCATCGTCGCCACGCCCGAAGCGTTATCCATCGCGCCGTTGAACAGCTTGTCCTCACCCTTCCCATGATCGCCGATGTGATCGAGATGCGCGGTCATGCCCACGAACTCGCCCGCCACTTTGGGATCGCTCCCCGGCAGCATGGCGACGACGTTTTCGCTCACCACGTCTTTCCACGTGTTGGCGAACGACAGGCTGGCCTTGGCCTTCAGATCGAACCCCTTGGGCCGTCCGCCGGTCTTGTTGGCCTCGGCAAAGATCTTCGCCAGCGGCTTGCCTGCTGCTGCAAACAGCGGCGCGGCGGCATCAGGGTTGAGCGTCGCCGAACCCCTGATCGCGCTTGTGCGGCTGAAGGCCTTGCCATCGGTGCCGACCCAGCCCTTGGCCGGACCATCGGAAATCTCCACCCGGCGCGCCCATGGGCGGCGCGCGGTGTCCTCGATGGTCGGGACCGAGATGACCGCCACTGCCCCGCGCTTCATCGCCATCACTGCCTTTTCAGAATTGAGGTGCGCGCCTAGCTCGCTCGGCGTGCCCTTGGGAAAGCCGGTGAGCACGACCACGATCTTGCCCTTCACATTCAGGCCCTTGTAGTCGTCAAAGCCCAGATCGGGCCGATCAAACCCGAAGCCCGCGAAGACAAGCGGCGCTTCTGTCGCCACCGCCTTGTCGCTCAGACTCGGCCGCACCAGCACTTGCGCGGTGTCGGACAGCACGGTCTCCTTACCGCCAAAGGTCAGCGCCAGCTTGGGCTCGCCGTCAAGCCGTGCTTCGCGCACGGTCAGTTTCTGGAAGAATGAGCCGTCCGGCCCAGCAGGTTTCAGCCCCATCGCGATGAACTGCGACGCGACGTAGTTGGCAGCAATGTCGTAGCCCTTCGACCCGGTATCACGCCCTTCCAGCAGATCGTCGGCCAGAAAAGTGACATGCGCGCGCACGGCTTCGGGGGTGAACACCGGCTCTTCCGCAAGTGCCGGAACGGCAACGGAAACCAGCAGGGCGGTGGAGAGCAAAAGCTTGACGTTCATCGGTTTCTCTTTGTCATTCATCGAAAGGGACTGCGCGGCGCACAGCCAAAGCAAACGCCGCACTTGCGCGCGCGATCATGGGCATTAGAAAGTTACCAATCAAACCAAATCTGGAGCAATCGCATTCCGGCTTCGTTCAGCCCTGCCCCGCTCTGGAACCACAGCACAACGGCAGTCGTATTGCTGCCACGACAACATCGGGAAGCCCATGCAGCGTAAAATCACCACCAGCCTGTTTGCTATCGCCGCCGCCACCGCACTCACGGCTCCAGCAGCCGCGCAGGACGCTAAGGCAGCACCGCTGGCCGATCTGGTATCGAAGGTCAAGATCCCCTACGAGAGCTTCAAGCTCGACAACGGGCTGACCGTGCTGGTCCACACCGACCGCAAGGCTCCGGTGGTCGCCGTTTCGATCTGGTACGGGGTGGGTTCGAAGAACGAGCCGAAGGGCAAGACCGGCTTTGCCCACCTGTTCGAACACCTGATGTTCAACGGCACCGAAAACGTCCCCGGCGATTTCTTCGCGCCATTGCAGCAGGTCGGCGCGACTGATCTGAACGGCACGACATGGTTTGACCGGACCAACTACTTCCAGACCGTGCCCACCGCCGCGCTGGACATGGTGCTGATGATGGAATCAGACCGCATGGGCCACTTGCTTGGCGCAGTGACTCAGGAAGTGCTCGATAACCAGCGCGCCGTTGTGCAGAACGAAAAGCGGCAGGGGGACAACAACCCTTACGGCATGGTCGAGTACGAGCAGCTCGAGAACCTCTACCCTTCGGGCCACCCTTACCACCACTCCACCATCGGTTCGATGGCAGACCTCGATTCGGCCAGCCTGGATGACGTGAAGGGCTGGTTCCGCGACAATTACGGCCCCAACAATTCGATCCTCGTCCTTGCTGGCGATCTCGATGTGGCAACGGCAAAGGCCAAAGTGGCCAAGTGGTTCGGCGATATCAAGCCCGGCCCGGCGGTAAAGCCGGTCAGCGCCCCGGTGCCTACCCTGCCCGCGCCGCTGGCCAAGACGATCAAGGATCAGGTCGCTACCACGCGCATCTATCGCATGTGGGCGGTGCCGGGGCTGGACAACCCGGATTACCTGCCGCTCGATCTTGGTGCTTCGGTGTTGGGCGGCCTCGCCTCGTCAAGGCTGGACGATTCGCTCGTGCGGCAGCAGAAGCTGGCCGTCTCGGTTTCCGCCCAAGCTGAAATCTTTGCACAAGCCTCGCAATTCGTGGTGAAGGCGGACGTCACCCCGGGGCAGGATCCAGCCAAGGTTGCCGCCGCGCTCGATGCAGAAATTGCAAAGTTTATCAAAGAAGGCCCCAGCGCCGACGAACTGCAGCGCGCGGCAATGTCGGCCACGGCCAACGAAATCCGTGGGTTGGAACGTACTGGCGGATTCAACGGAAAGGCACCGACGCTGGCGGAGGGGCTTCTCTACAATGGCGATCCGGCACACTACCGCACCGAACTGGAACGCACCGCAGCGATGAAGCCTGCCGATGTGCAGGCGGCACTGGCCAAGTGGCTGTCGCGTCCAGCGTTTGCCCTGACGGTGGAACCGGGTGAACGCGTCGAAGGTGGCGAAGGGCGCGGCGGGTTCTATACAGACAATGCAACCGGTATGCGCCCTGCCTTCTACGCCGATCCCGCACTGCCGACAAAGGGAGCGCCAGTCGCCAGCACCGGCGCGGCAGACCGTTCAAAGCTGCCCGCCGTGGGGGAACTCGCCCCACTCGATTTCCCGGCGATCCAGCGCGCCACGCTCAAGAACGGAATCCCCGTCTATTTCGCCAAGCGCAGCGAAGTGCCGACCGTTTCGGTCCGCGTCAGCTTCGATGCGGGCTATGCCGCCGATCCCAAATCGGCGCTGGGCACGCAATCGCTGCTTCTCAACCTGATGAATGAAGGCACCGAGACGCTCGACAGTTCAGCGCTTGCGCGTGAGCGGGAGCGACTGGGCGCGGAGATTTCGCTCTCGGCAACGAGCGACCTCACTTCTTTCCAGGTCAACGCACTTTCGCCCAATCTCGCCCCATCACTTGGCCTTCTGGCCGACGTTGTGCGCCGCCCCGCGCTCGATCCCGCAGAACTTGAGCGCGTGCGCACGCAGCAACTCACGGCGATTTCCGCGGAATTGAAGAACCCGCAGGCACTGGCAGCCCGTGTGCTGGTGCCTATGCTTTATGGCAGCCACCCCTATGCCTTCCCGGCGAGCGGACTGGGTGATCCAGCGGCGGTCAAGGCCATGAGCCGTGACGACCTGAAGGCCTTCCACACACGCTGGTTCCGGCCCGATACCGCGAAGATCTTTGTGGTGGGTGATACAACGCTCGATGCAGTGGTGAAAATGCTGGACGAGAGCTTCGGAAATTGGCCATCCAACCGCATGGCGCGCCCGATGAAGGACTTTTCCGCCGCCGTTCCGGCACAGAAGAGCCGCGTGATCCTCGTCAACCGCCCCGGATCGCCACAGTCGTTCATCATGGCGGGCAAAGTGATCGATGCGAAGGGCACCGACGACAACCTGGCACTCGGCACGGCCAACGACATCCTTGGCGGGAACTTCCTGGGCCGCATCAACATGAACCTGCGCGAAGCCAAGGGCTGGACCTATGGCGCCTACAACGGCGTGACTGAACCGCTCGACAAGGTGCGTTTCCAGGTGATCGCACCGGTACAGACGGACCGCACCGGGGAATCCATCGCCGAGATCAAGCGCGAAATCGACGAGTTCGACACGAGCAAGGGCGTGACCGCCGAAGAGTTCGACTGGTCAACCAAGGGCAGCGCGCGCGAACTGCCGGGCGCGTTTGAAACCAGCGCGGCAGTGCTGGAAGGCGTCGCCAAGATCGTCAACTACCAGCGCCCGGATGACTTCTACGAAACGCTGTCGGCCCGCTACGGCAAAATGACCGCTGCCGAGGCTGACAAGGCCTTCCGGTCAAAGGTCAACACCGATGGGATGGTCTGGGTCGTCGTGGGCGATGCCGCCAAGGTGAAGCCGCAGTTGGAAAAGCTGGGCCTGCCGGTGGAAGACATGGCCACGCCGGAGTGACAGTGCTCCCCCTCCTCTTCAGAGGAGGGGGCAAGGGGGTGGTGTTTCCTACGCACAAGCATCGTCGAAACGCCACCACCCCCAACCCCCTCCTCTGAAGAGGAGGGGGCTTTTGTTGGCCTGTCTTGCTATTGACACTTTTGTAATTAGACTACGCGCGACCAACACGAAAATGGGAGAGCATCCATGTCCGTAGCCGGCACCTACAATTGCGTGACCCACACCCCCATGGGTGACCAGACCAGCACCTTCACCGTCAATGTCGATGGCGACAGCTTCACCGGCACCAACGCTGGCCAAACCGGAACGATGGAAGTGGAGAACGGCAAGGTCGATGGCAACACGCTGACCTGGCAGATGAAGATGACCGTGCCGATGCCCATGACGCTGGATTGCACCGCCACCGTCGAAGGCGACAAACTGGACGGCAAGGTCACGGCAGGTATGTTCGGCACCTTCCCGATGGAAGGCACACGGGCCTGACTTCACACAAACGGACGCAAAAATAGGGGGCAGGTACTTGGCCTTGCCCCCTATTCCGTTTCAGCGGACCGCAGGCGTGGTCTGCGCTGCCTGAGCGGTCAGGTCGATGACCTTGCCGCGCTCGTACCGCATCACGCCGTCGATCGGCATTACGCGGTCAACTTCAAGGCCGAACCAGTTGGGCATCCGGTCAACCGGCATGAAACGCGCCACCACGACTAAGTCGGCCGGGACGCGCGGATCAGCAAACGGTGTGGGCGCGAACGCCAACGAGGTTGTGCCTTCGGGCAAATCTAGCGAGGTTTTGGCGCGCGCTTCCTTTGGCCCACGCAGGGATTCGATCCAAGGCAGGCGCATCTTGCCAAGCGAGGTGACCTTGCCCGCTTCCGCCTGGAACGCCACGGTCCCGAGGCACGCGCAAAGCCCGCCGGGCACGGCGGCCATGACATTGCCGTAAAACACGTATTCGCCCGGCTCGACCTCGTGCAGATAGGTCGAAGCTCCGCCCTCAGCCTTTGCGAAGCGATTTTGTGGGCCGATGTGGACAGTGTGGACCTGCTCATAGCGCGGCCATGAGAAGTTTGCCTCAGTCGGTTCCTGCGGCTCCTTGGGGCGGCCTGATGCCGGAGTTCCCTTGGACAGCAGTGCCACTTCCTTCTTCCACGAAGCGTGCTTTTTCGCCCACTTCTCATGTTCCTTGGCCAGTTCCTCTGCACGTTTGGCCGCGTGCTTTGCAGCTTCATCGGCATTCGGACGCTTCATCAGCAGCGGGTTGACCTGATAGTCCCCCTGCACCGCGATATAGGCCTTGGCCGGGTTGAGCACGACCTGCGGCTTGTCCGCTACGGCCTTGTGCTCCCACTTCTCCTTGTCGTCCGCCGCATGGGCTGCGAGCGGCAGGAGAGCAATTGCGCTGATGAGCGCCAGTGTTTTCACGATCCTCACAGGCCCAAGTCCTTTCCTGCCGGGGCCGGACCGGAAGCGACCTTCGCCTGTTGGGCGAGCAGCATCTGCCGCTCGGCTTCCTTCACACCATCAAGGCCTTCCTCGAAATTGAACGGCTCCCACTTCTCCTTGGCGAGTCCGTAGCGCGAATAGCCTTTGTAATTCATGCAGCGGCGCATGTTCACGCGGCGCAGGCGGCGCTTTTCCGAAGAGCCGAAAATTGCGCCCATCAGTGCGTTCGCAATCAGACCGCCCGCCGCTCCTGCCATCGTGTAGGTGTAGGGATAGGGCGCGTCCTGATAGCGGTAGCCCGAATCCAGCCCGCGCGCGAGATTGTCGCATTCGCGGATGTCGCTCAGCGCTTCGGCGAACGACGTTTCGGCGCGGTTGAAGACGTAATATTTGTCGAAGTCTTCTTCGATCAGCGGTGTGGACGTGAATGCCAGATCGGGCATCGACACGCTGGCCGAGTCCGGGATCGCGGTCATCACATCGTCTGCAGTTGCTTTTGCGGCGTCCTGAGCGCGCGCAACCCCACTTGCCGCCAGCGCGGCACAGGCCAGAATGGCCAGCTTTCCCTTCATCGGTGCACCCCCTCGTGATGCTGCACAATGCAGCATCACGAGGGACTACGTAACCAGCGGCGCAGGCGGCGGCAAGGCTGCCTTACGCGCCGACCTGTGGAATCAGGACAGCTTCTTCTTCAGCAGTTCGTTGACCATGCCGGGGTTGGCTTTGCCCTGCATGGCCTTCATCGTCTGGCCCACGAAGAAGCCAAACAGGGCTTCCTTGCCGCCCTTGTACTGCTCGACCTTGTCAGCATTGGCCGCAAGGATGGCGTCGATGGCAGCTTCGATGGCGCCGGTGTCCGATGTCTGCTTCAGCCCTTCGCGCTCAACAATCACGCCCGCGCCGTCGCCGGTTTCGAGCATCTTTTCCAGCACCTGCTTGGCGATGGAGCCGGAAATCGTGCCATCGGCGATCAGCGCCAGCAGTTCCGCGCCTGCCGCCGGGCTGACGGGCGAGGTTTCGAGGCTCGCACCCAGCTTGTTCAGCGCGCCGAACAGTTCGGAGATCAGCCAGTTGGCGGCCTGCTTGGCCACCTCGGCTTCGGGCTTCTTCGCCAACGCCGCCGTTTCGGCCAGCAGCACTTCGAACCAGCGCGCGGTTTCGACATCTGCCGTCAGCACATTGGCGTTGTAGGCCGAAAGGCCGAGCGCGGTTTCATAGCGTTCACGCTTGGCATCGGGCAGTTCGGGCAGGCTCGCGCGGCATTCCTCAAGGAACGCATCATCGAGTTCGAGCGGCAGCAGATCAGGATCGGGGAAGTAGCGGTAATCGTGCGCGTCTTCCTTCGACCGCATCGAGCGCGTCTCGTTGCGATCGGGATCGTAGAGGCGTGTTTCCTGAACGACCTTGCCGCCGTCCTCGATCAGCGCGACCTGACGTTTGGCTTCCTGTTCGACCACGGCCATCACGAAGCGGACCGAGTTGACGTTCTTGGTTTCAGTGCGGGTGCCCAGCTCACCGCCAGGCTTGCGGACCGAGACATTGACGTCGGCGCGCATCGAGCCCTGATCCATGTTGCCATCGCAACTGCCGACAAAGCGCAGGATCGTGCGCAGCTTCGACAGGTACGCCCCGGCCTCGGCGGGTGATCCCATGTCCGGGCGGCTGACAATTTCCATCAGCGCCACGCCCGAACGGTTGAGGTCGACATAGGACATCGTCGGGTGCTGATCGTGCATCAGCTTGCCTGCGTCCTGCTCCACGTGGATGCGTTCGACCCCGATGGTCTTCTTGGTATCGGGGTTCTTGTCGTCCAGCTGAATCTCGATCGCGCCTTCGCCCACGATGGGGTGATAGAGCTGGCTGATCTGATAACCCTGCGGAAGATCGGCATAGAAGTAGTTCTTGCGGTCAAACCGCGACCACTTGTTGATCTGCGCATTGATGGCCATGCCGGTGCGCACCGCCTGCCGGATGCATTCGCGGTTGGGCACGGGCAACATGCCCGGCATTGCCGCATCAACCAGGCTGACCTGCGTGTTCGGCTCCGCGCCGAACGCCGTCGCCGCGCCGGAAAACAGCTTGGCGTTGGTGGTGATCTGCGCATGAACTTCGAGGCCGATCACGACCTCCCATTCACCAGTGTCGCCCTGAATACGATAATCGCTCATCTTACCACCACTTCGCCGGACGGGCTGTAAACTGCGCGCGCTGTTCGAGCGCGAGGCTGGCGTTGAGGACGCCTTGCTCGTCGAATGCCTTGCCGATGACCTGCAGACCAAGCGGCAAACCGCTGCGGTCCAGCCCGGCGGGGACCGACATGGCGGGCAGGCCTGCAAGGCTGGCGGGCACCGAGAACACGTCGTTCAGGTACATCTCCAGCGGGTCGGCGCTTTTTTCGCCCAGCGCGAAGGCCGAGGACGGCGCGGTGGGGACAAGGATCACGTCAACCTGCTGGAACGCCTCGGTAAAATCGCGGGCGATCAGGGTGCGGACCTTCTGCGCCTGCGTGTAGTAGGCGTCATAGAAGCCTGCCGAGAGCACATAAGTGCCGATCATGATGCGGCGCTTCACTTCCGGGCCGAACCCGGCAGCGCGTGTGGCGGCGTACATGTCCTGCAAACCGGCACCATCGGGCAGATCACGCAAACCATAGCGCACACCATCGTAGCGGGCGAGGTTCGACGAGGCTTCGGCAGGCGCGATGATGTAGTAGGTGGGCAGCGCGTACTTGGTGTGCGGCAGGCTGATCTCGACGATCTCCGCGCCTGCATCCTTCATCCACGCAATGCCATCGTCCCAGCTCTTGGCCACATCTGGGTCCATGCCATCCAATCGGTATTCGCGCGGGATGCCGACCTTCTTGCCCTTCATGTCGGCGTTCAGGCCTGCAGTCCATGCGGGGACGGGCAGGTTGAGACTAGTCGAATCCTTCGGATCGAACCCGGCCATCGCTTCGAGCATGATCGCGCAATCGGTCACGTCATGCGCCATCGCGCCTGCCTGATCGAGCGAGGATGCGAAGGCGACAACGCCCCAGCGCGAGCAGCGGCCGTATGTCGGCTTGATGCCCGAAATTCCGGTGAAGGCGGCAGGCTGGCGAATCGAGCCGCCGGTGTCAGTACCAGTGGCAGCAGGTGCGATGCGCGCGGCCACGGCAGAGGACGAACCGCCCGACGAGCCGCCGGGGGCCAGCGGCGCGGTGTCATTCGGACGACGCCACGGCGAGATCACGTTGCCGAAAGCGCTGGTTTCATTCGAGGAGCCCATCGCGAACTGGTCAAGGTTCAGCTTGCCCAGCATCCCCGCACCCGCATCCCACAGCTTCTGGCTGACGGTGGATTCGTACTGCGGGGTGAAGCCTTCGAGGATCTTCGAGGCGGCAGTGGTCTGCGTGCCCTTGGTGGCGAAGAGGTCCTTCATGCCGATGGGGACGCCCGCCATCGTGCCGAGCGGGTTTCCGGCGGCGCGGTCAGCATCGACCTTCGCGGCGGCTTCCAGCGCCTTTTCGGGCGTGGTGACGATGAAGGCGTTCAGCGCGGGCTGCGCAGCTTCGACTGCGGCGTTGAAGGCGGTGGCGACTTCGGTGGCGGTGAAATCACCCTTGGCCACGCCATCGCGGAGGGCGGCAATGCCGAGATTTGTGAGGTCGGTCATCAGTTCTTGTTTCCGAGGGTAGCGCTGGCGTGCTTCGACAGGCTCAGCACGAGCGGGATCTGGGATAGGCTTAAAATCCGCTCATCCTGAGCTTGTCGAAGGATGCAAACGCAACTCATCATTCGATCACCTTGGGCACGCCAAAGAAGCCATGTTCCGGTGCAGGCGCATTGGCCAGCACCGCATCGCGCATGTCACCGCCGGTCAGCGGGTCGGCGTTCACCACATCGTCGCGCAAGCGCTGCGTGTTGGGGATGACGGCGGTCATCGGCTCGACCCCGGTCACATCGACTTCGGCGAGTTGTTCGACCCAGGCGAGAATGCCGTTCAATTCGGGGACCATCGCGCCGATTTCGGCCTCGGTCACCTTGATGCGGGCCAGCGAGGCGATCTTGGCCACGGTGGCGGTATCTACGGACATGGCGGATACTCTTGACGTGAGAAAAAGGAACGCCGCGCGCTACCAGAGCGCACGGCGTGCTTCAAGCCAAGGCCGGACCGCAAAGGCCCTGCCCGGCTACTATTTGGGTTGTGGCGCGCCTTCAGGGCCGCCGGGCATTGGAACGCCACCGGGCATTGGCGGCATCGCTGCGCCACCCGGTGCACCACCGGCCCCGCCCTGCATCCGCTGCATCTGTTCGAGCATCATGCGCTGCTGTTCCAGTTCAGCCGCGCTCTTGTAATCGATCAGCTCGATTTCGAAGACGAGGTCGGAATTGGCGGGGATCACCACCTCACCGGTCTGCGGGTTGCGCTTTTCTTCGGCACCGTAACCCTTCTCGGCCGGGATTTCGAGGACGTACTTGCCGCCCTTCTGCATCTTGCCAAGGCCTTCGGAGAAGCCGGGGATTACGGTTTCCAGCGGAAGCACCGCGCGTTCGCCCCGGTCAAATTCCTTGCCGCTGGCAAGACGGCCAACATAGTTGATCAGCGCAACGTCAGACTTGGTGGGCGAAGCACCTGCGCCAGCCTTGATCGTCTCGATCTCGATACCCTGATAGCGGGTGGCATAGGCCACGCCCGAACCGAGCACGACAGCGGCGATGACGCCAAGCCAGATCTTGCCGACGGAGCCTTTGGCAACAGGCTGGAGCGGGACGCGGGTAATTTCCGACATGCTTTTCCCCTCAAGCGCGATTCGCCCGAATCGCGCCGGATGATTCGAATGGCCATTCCCGGCACACGAAAAAGGGCGCCGGAGTTCGGCGCCCTCTTGGCCCATGCAGGCTCAAACGGCAAGTAGCCAGATAGGGCGTTTCCGCCCCACCTTACTTACTTTCCGCCGTCGCGTTCCATGCGCTTGCGTTCCATCTTGCGAGCACGGCGGACAGCAGCAGCCTTTTCACGGGCGCGCTTTTCCGACGGCTTCTCGAAGTGACGGCGAAGCTTCATTTCGCGATAGACGCCTTCACGCTGCAGCTTCTTCTTCAATGCGCGAAGAGCTTGGTCAACGTTGTTATCGCGAACGAGAATCTGCATAAACGCCTACACCTCAAACTGTCAGCAAGAGCCCGCGAAACCGGCGGGAGTTGCCCTGATTCTGGAAATACCAAACGTGCCGAATCCGTACAGGACCGGCCCGAACGGGAGCGCCACTAGCCAAATCGGGCAGCAAAGGCAAGCAAAGTCGTGCATTTCTTGACCTGAGAGTCTAAGGGCGTGGGCATGACATCTCCCAATACATTGACGGCAACCGCCATCGTCGCCCTTGGCGGCGGCGTAGGCGCCATGCTGCGCTTCCATGCGGGGCGCGCGGTTACCGCGTTTTCCGGCCCCAACAGCGTGTTCCCCTGGCACACCTTCCTTATCAACGTGGCAGGCAGCCTGCTCATGGGCGTCCTTGCCGGATATCTGGCGCGTGAAGGCGGCAGCGAATCGTTGCGCCTGTTGCTGGGCGTCGGTGTGCTGGGCGGTTTCACAACCTTTTCCGCCTTCAGCCTTGAGACTGCCCTGCTCATGCAGCGCGGGCTCTATGGCATGGCTGGGGCCTATGTATTTGGCTCGATCTTCGCAGGAATCGCCGGGCTGTTCCTTGGTCTTTCACTTATGCGAGGTGCAGCATGAGCGCTGTAAAGAAGGGGCAAGGCGCACTGTCGGATGTCAATGTCCGCCAGTTCACTATCGGCAAGGACGATGAAGGCGCGCGGCTGGACCGCTGGTTCAAGCGGCACCTGCCGCAAGTGGGCTTTGCCACCGTATCGCGCTGGGCGCGCACCGGGCAGATCCGCCTTGATGGCAAGCGCGCTGATGTAGACACGCGAATCGAAGCGGGGCAAATCCTGCGCGTCCCGCCGGGCAATGCCACGCCGGTCGGCACGCCTGGCAAAGGTGAGCGTCCGCGCGCGCCCTTGACCGACGCGCAAATCGAACTGGCCGAATCGATGGTGCTGGAAAAGGACCGCGCCGCGATTGTGCTGAACAAGCCGCCGGGCCTTGCCACACAAGGCGGCAGCGGGACCTACGAGCATGTCGACGGCCTGCTCGATGCCTATGCCGCAGAAGGCGCGCCACGTCCTCGTCTGGTCCACCGGTTGGACAAGGACACGTCGGGTGTCCTGCTGATCGCGCGCACGCCGGGCAGTGCCGCATTCTTTTCCAAGCGCTTTTCGGGCCGCACCGCGCGCAAGATCTATTGGGCGCTGGTCGTCGGCGTGCCCGATGTGAAGGACGGGCTGATCGAACTGCCCATCGCCAAGCAGCCGGGCACTGGCGGCGAAAAGATGATGGTCGACGAAAGCGGCCAAGGCCAGTCCGCCCGCAGCCGCTATCGCGTGATCAGCCGCGCGGGCAATGCTGCGGCTTGGGTGGAACTACAGCCGCTGACGGGCCGCACGCACCAGTTGCGCGTCCACATGGCGGCCATCGGCCATCCCATCGTGGGCGATGGCAAGTATGGCGGGCAAACCGCTTTCCTGACCGGCACAATCAGCCGCAAGATGCACCTGCACGCCCGCCGGTTGCGCATCGAGCATCCTGAAGGCGACCTGCTCGACGTGACGGCCCCCCTGCCTTCGCACTTCGAAGCGAGCATGGCGCAATTGGGCTTCCACGAGGAAGACGGCGATCTGGCGATCGATCCGATCAAGCCGATCCCCGAAAAGACCATGCAGAAGCGCGCCGCCAAAGCGCACGCCAAGGAATACCGCAAGGAACGCCGGGGCGAACGCCGCAAGCGCGCCGATGACGAAAAAGGTGCTGGCAGCGCCGGACGTACGCCTACGGGCAAGCGCGCCGGGGCCAAGCCTGTTGGCAAAGCCGGTGCCAAGGCCGGGCCGAAGACTGCCGGACCCAAGGTTTCTGGAGCAAAGTCAGCGGGCCGAGGCGATGCGAAGGCGGCGGCAAGACCCGCTGCAAAGCCTGCCGGGGTGAAGTTCGGCGCGGCCAGAGCCTCAGTAGCGAAGGCTGCCGATGCCAAGGCTAGTGGCACGCGGCCGGCTTCGCGCAAGCCTGCTGGCGGGGCGCCAAGGGGCAAGGCGCGCTGATCGAGGGGAACAAGCTGTGAAACTGGCGATCTTCGATTGTGATGGCACGCTGGTGGACAGCCAGGCCGACATCTGTGCGGCAATGGACGCGGCCTTCACCGCTGCCGGGCTGATCCCGCCGGAACGCCATGCCACGCGGCGGGTCGTCGGGCTTTCGTTGCACGAAGCGATGCGGCAGTTGCACCCTGAGGGCGAACATCACGATCACGCCAGCCTGACCGAGCTGTACAAGGACGCATTCCGTGCGCGCCGGGCAGCAGGCGCCGTGGGCGAGCCGCTGTATGACGGCATTGCCAGCTTGATCGTGGAACTGGCCGGGCAAGGCTGGCAGCTGGCCGTGGCGACAGGCAAGTCGGATAAGGGGCTCGCCCACTGTCTCGCCACGCACGGGCTGACCGGACACTTCGTTTCACTGCAAACGGCTGACCGGCATCCTTCGAAGCCCGATCCTTCGATGATCGAACAGTGCATTGCCGATGCAGGTGCGGACCGGCTGCGCACCGCGATGATCGGCGATACCGTCTATGACATCCACATGGCCGTGAACGCAGGCGTCAAGGGCATCGGCGTGGACTGGGGCTATCACGAGACCGACGAACTGATCGAAGCCGGGGCGCAGGCCGTGGCGACAAGCGTGGACCATCTGCGTGACCTGCTCGGAGAAATCCAGTGAGCGATCCTGCGGCAGGCAGATTCTTCGCGCTACAGGCCGTGCGGCTTTCGGGCGCGGTCATGGTGCTGCTGGGCGTGATGATCGGAACGGGGCGCGGACCTTCTCTCCTTGCCAGCTTGCCGCAAGAGGCGGGGTATGTGCTGGCCGTACTGGGCATGGCCGAATTTTTCTGGGTGCCACGTCTGCTGGCACGACAGTGGAAAACACCGGACGGACAATGAAGCGGTTTTACAAAGATGTAACGGTCGAGGCGGCAGACGGCGGCTTCGGGGTGCGGCTCGATGGGCGAGCGATCAAATCGGTGGGCGGCAGGCCGCAACTGGTGCCCACGTGCGCGCTGGCCGAGGCACTGGCAGCGGAATGGGCCGGACAGGGCGAAGAGATCGATCCCGCACGCTTCCTCTACCGCGACATGACGGATTATGCGCTGGATGTGGTGGCAGGTGATCCAGCAGGCGTTGCGGCAGAAATCCTGCCTTACGCCGAGACCGACACCCTGTGCTATCGCGCCGAGCCGGACGAGGCTTTTGCCGCGCGACAAAGGCTGATGTGGGAGCCGCTGCTGCTGGATGCGGAAACGCGGCTGGGCGTAAAGTTCGTGCGCATTTCGGGCATTATCCACAAACCGCAGCCGCCTGAAACTCTGGCACGTTTGCAGGCGGAGCTGGACCGGCTGAACCCGTTCGAACTGGCGGCGCTGCGCAACACGGCGAGCCTTGCTGCATCGCTGGTAATCGGGCTCGCCGCGCTGACGCCGGGGGTGGACCTCGACGCGCTGTGGGATGCTGCCAATCTGGAAGAGGACTGGCAGGCCGAGCTTTGGGGCAAGGATGAAGAGGCACTGGAACGGCGTGAGCGGCGCTCTGCAGCGTTTGCCGCAGCAGCGCGGTTTGCGGGGTTAGCGCGCTGAGCCGTCAATCTTGCTTCCCCGCGAAGGCGGGGACCTCAGGCCGTTTACGCTAGGGTTGCTTGAGAACCCCGAGGCCCCCGCCTTCGCGAGGGCGCTGATTTTAGGATAGAGGGCGGCACTTCAGCCCACCCAATCCGCCACCTGCTTTGCCACGGCATTGGCCGCCTCATTCAACGCAGGCCCCACATACGCCGCTTCGGCATCAGCCACCGGGACCGTGCCTTCAAAGCGCTTCGTCTCGATCCGGCCGCCCGATTCCTTCACCGCATCGAAGCGCACCACCGCCATACGGCTGCGCGCATCGTAACCCATGTCGAGAAGACGGCCAGACAGGTGCTGGTTGCTGGCACCCGGCTCACCCTCGATCACCAGACGGCTGCCTCGCGCGCGGATCGTTTCAGCCAGCAGGCGCTGGAACAGGCGTGAGGGACGTTCGACCCACATAGTCTTTTTAAGATAGGCGACGTTCGCATCGTCGATCTGCACCGGCACACGCGTGACGGCGAGGCGCGCTTCGGCTTCGGGCTCGATCACCACCAACGCGTTGCCGATGGTCCCGCTGGTGCCGCTGCCTGCCGCCGCGGTGGCCGTGGGAGTCAGTGCGAGCAGACTGTCGGGTGCCTTCGGCCCAAGGCTGACGCAGCCCGACAGGCTGGCGACAATGGCGGCGGCGAGCAGAGTGTTGCGGATCATCTTCATCGCCTCCTCAATCCTTGTAATCGGGCAGCTTGGGGCCACCGACGAAGCCGCTGATGCCCTTGTCGTTCAGCTTGTCGGTCACTTCGCGCAAGCTCCGCGTTGTTGCCTGAAGGTCGCGGATCGCGGCTTCGGCGGCGGGCAGCGTGCGCTCGTTCAATTGCTTGGCGGCAGGGCGCGCATCGCTGAGTGTGCCTTGCAGTTCATCCGCCGCGCCCTGCGCCGACTTCAGCGTCTGGCGCAACTGCTTGGCAAGGCCATTGCCTTCGTCATTCAGCATCGAATCCGCCGAATTGGTCAGCTTTTCAAAGCTGGCCAGCGTGTAGTTGGCCTGCCGCAGCGTGGCCTGCAATTCAGCCATCGTGCGCTTCACGTCGGGCGCAGCGTCAGCAAGATTGCCTGAAAGCTTGTCGGTATTGGCAAGGATGTTCTCGATCGACTTCTGGTTCTTGTCAGACAGAACCATCGTCAACCGTTCGGTCAGCGTGGCCAGCCGCTCAAGCAGCAGCGGCGCGTTCGACAGGATTTCGCCAAGGCCGGAGCGCCGTGTCGGGATCACCGGCACGCCTTCCGGGCACGTCAGCCGCTTGTTTTCCTTGGGGCATTCGATCGGCGGGGCACCCTTGTGCGCGCCGGTCAACTGGATCGTGGAAACACCGGTAAAGCTGCCCTGCACACTGGCCGTGGTGCCCACGAGGATCGGCACTTTCTTGTCCACCGTTATGCGCACCCGCACGAATTCAGGATCGCGCTCCCACAGTTCGATCTCTTTCACCTGTCCCGATGGCACGCCGGAGAACGACACTTCCGAACCCTTGGCCAGCCCATCGACCGATTGCTTGAAGAAAATATCGTACTGTGCCGATTCGCTCTGGTTAAGCCGGGCGATCCACATGGTAAGCAGGGCCGCAGCCGCCAGCAGCGCCAGCGTGACGAGGCCGACCCAGATATGGTTTGCGCGCGTTTCCATTGCCTATCCTTATGCCTCGTCCGGTCCGGCCCGCGAAGGCGTATCGTTTGAAATTGTCTCGCCCGATATTTGTGCCTTCACCGCATCGTGTCGCACTTGCGAATCCTGCGCCGCGCGGCCACGCGGGCCGTTGAAGTATTCCTGAATCCACGGATGATCGAGCGCGAGCAGTTCGGGAATCGTGCCGACGGCAATCACCTTGCGGTCGGCGATCACGGCCACCCGATCACAAATCTCATATAGCGTATCAAGATCGTGCGTGATCAGAAACACGGTCAGGTCCAGCGTCTGCTGCAAGTTGAGGATCAGCTGGTCAAACGCGGCAGCGCCAATCGGGTCCAGCCCGGCGGTCGGCTCATCAAGGAACAGCAGTTCAGGATCAAGCGCCAGTGCACGTGCCAAGCCTGCGCGTTTCTTCATGCCGCCGGAAAGCTCAGACGGGTACTTGGCTGTCGCCTCGGCGGGAAGACCTGACAGCAGCACCTTGTAGCGCGCAATTTCGTGGCGCAGTTCATCGGTGATTTCGGGGAAGAACTCGCGCAGCGGGACCTCGACGTTCTCCGCCACGGTCAACGTGGAGAACAACGCGCCGCCCTGAAACAGCACGCCCCACCGGCTGCGGATGTCGATGTCAGCATCGTCGCGCGCATCGGTGATGGTGTCGCCCAACACTTCGACTTCGCCGGCATCGGGAATCTGCAAGCCGATGATCGTGCGCATCAGCACGGATTTGCCGGTACCTGATCCACCGACCACGCCCAGAATCTCGCCCTTACGGACATCCAGATCAAGCCCATCGTGAATCACATGGCTGCCGAACACGTTGCGGACGCCGCGCACACGGATGGGGAACTCACCCTCTGACATCAGCCCCACCCGATGTTGGTGAAGAACACCGCGAAGAAGGCGTCGAGCACGATCACCGTAAAGATCGCCATGACCACCGCTGCCGTGGTGCGCGCGCCCACTTCCTCGGCATTGTTCTTTACCTGCATCCCCTGGTAGCAGCCCGCAAGCGCGACGATCAGGCCGAACACCGGGGCCTTGGTCACACCCACCCACACGTCGTGCAGCGGCACCACTTCCTGAATGCGCGCAAGGAAGGTGAAGAACGGAATGCCGAGCGTAATGCTGGACAGAAACGCGCCGCCAACAATGCCGACGAAAGCAGAATAGAAGCCGAGCAGCGGCATCATGATCATCGTGGCAAGGATGCGCGGCAGGACCAGCGATTCCATGGGCGAGACGCCGATGGTGCGCATGGCATCAACCTCTTCGGTCAGCTTCATCGTGCCCAGTTGCGCCGCAAAGGCCGAGCCGGAGCGGCCCGCCACCATAATCGCGGTCATCAGCACGCCCAGTTCGCGCAAGGTGAGGCGGCCGACGAGGTTGACGATGTAGATCTCCGCCCCGAACTGACGCAACTGCACCGCGCCCTGCTGTGCGATGACGATGCCGACAAGGAAGCTCATCAAGCCGATGATGGCGAGCGAATTGACGCCGACCAGTTCCATCTGGTGGACCAGCGCCTTCATGCGGAAGCGTCCCGGATGACGGATCAATGTGCCCGCAGAAAGTATGATCTGCCCAAGGAAGCCGACGACCTGCAACATGCCCCGACCAAGGTCGATCATCACCTCGCCCACATGAGCGGGCACGCGGGTGAGCAGTGGCAGGCGCGGGGCGCGCACGTCTTCGGCGTTGGAATCGGCTTTGCTGATCGCATCGACCAGCTTTTGCGCCTCATCACTGCAACCGGTGATCTTTGCATCATGATCACGCGACAGCCGCCACACGGTCCACGCCCCGACGGTATCGATGCGGGTGACGCCGGAAATGTCGATTTCGTTGAAAGAATCGCTGAGGTTGCGAAGCCGCGTGTCTGCCGCGCCGAGCGAAGCAACGGTCATCGGCCCGCTGAAAGCGAGCGTTGCAGCCCCCCCGTTGTCGGCAGGCACAAGATTGAAATCGGTCAGTTCCCGCATGTTGCCCGCTTCATGGGGTAAATCGGACGGGGCGACAAGTGCAACACATGAGCCGTAACGAAGGAACAGCCTTTGCGGTTCCCCGCAATGCTTGCAGCCGGGCGCGGGGGATGGCAAGGCGCTGGCCCATGAACGAGCACAACGCACAGCAGAATTCAGGCGAACTGGCCAAGACTTTCGAACCCGCCGGGATCGAGGCCAAGTGGTATGCCCACTGGGAATCGAACGGCCTGTTCCGGCCCGAACGGCCCGACGCCCAACCCTATACCATTGTGAACCCGCCGCCGAACGTCACCGGCAGCCTCCACATCGGCCACGCGCTCGATAACACGCTGCAGGACGTGGTGATCCGCTATGAACGCCTGCGCGGCAAGGATGCGCTGTGGGTGGTCGGCACCGACCATGCGGGCATTGCCACGCAGATGGTGGTCGAACGCCAGATGGAGGCCAAGGGCGACAAGCGCAGCAACTACACCCGCGATGAATTCATCGGCAAAGTGTGGGAGTGGAAGCACGAAAGCGGCGGCACGATCACCGGCCAGCTGCGGCGCCTGGGCTGTTCGATGGACTGGTCCCGCGAACAGTTCACGATGGACCCGCACTTCACCAAGGCGGTCGTGAAGGTCTTTGTCGACCTGCACAAACAGGGCCTGATCTACCGCGACAAGCGCTTGGTGAACTGGGACCCCAAGCTGAAGACCGCGATTTCCGACCTCGAAGTGGAAACGCGCGAGACGCAGGGCGGCTTCTGGCACTTCAAGTACCCGCTGGCGGATGGCGTGACGCGCGATGATGGGCTGGATTACATCGAGGTCGCCACCACGCGTCCCGAGACGATGCTGGCCGATATGTGCGTGGCGGTGCATCCTGAAGATTCGCGCTATGCCAGCGTGATCGGCAAGGACATCCTGCAACCGCTGACCGGTCGCCGGTTCAAAGTGGTAGCCGATGAACACGCCGATCCCGAACTGGGTTCCGGCGCCGTGAAGATCACACCGGGCCACGATTTCAACGACTTCGAAGTGGGCAAGCGCGCCGGGATCAAGGCCGCCGACATGCTCAACATGTTCGATGCCGAGGCGAAGGTTGTGCAGACGGCGGACGGTCTGGTGCCTGCCGAATTCATCGGCATGGACCGGTTCGACGCGCGCAAGTTGGTGGTCGAGCGGATGAAGGAAGCAGGCTTCCTGATACCCCACGTGACGACGGACAAGGAAGGCAACGAAGTTTCCGCCGATTTCGAACCACGCACGATCCAGACGCCGTTCGGCGATCGCGGCGGCGTGGTGATCGAACCGTGGCTGACCGACCAATGGTATGTCGATGCCGAGACTTTGGCCCAGCCCGCAATTGCTGCGGTGAAGTCTGGCGAGATCGAGATCGTGCCCAAGACGTGGGAGAAGACCTTCTTCAACTGGATGGAAAACATCCAGCCTTGGTGCGTCAGCCGCCAATTGTGGTGGGGGCACCGGATTCCGGCTTGGTATGGCTCTGACGGGCAATGCTACGTAGCCGAGACTGAAGAAGAAGCGCAGGCAAAGGCCGGGGCCAGCGTCACTCTGTCCCGCGACGAAGACGTCCTCGACACATGGTTCTCCTCCGCGTTGTGGCCCTTTGCCACGCTCGGTTGGCCGGAGGATCATCCTCCCCAGCATGGGGAGGGGGACCATGCGCAGCATGGTGGAGGGGGCTCTCCGCACGCACAGCCTTTTGGGGATAACCCCCTCCACCACCCTGCGGGCGGTCCCCCTCCCCGTTCCGGGGAGGATCGCTCCCTCCTCGCCAAACACTACCCCAACGACCTGCTGATTTCCGGCTTCGACATCCTGTTCTTCTGGGACGCCCGCATGGCAATGCAGGGGCTGCACTTCATGAAGGAAGTGCCTTGGAAGAAGCTCTATCTCCATGGTCTCGTCCGCGCCGCCGATGGCGCGAAGATGAGCAAGTCGAAGGGCAACGTGGTCGATCCGCTGCTGCTGATCGACAAGTACGGCGCCGATGCCCTGCGCTTCTTCATGTGCGCGATGGAGAGCCAGGGCCGCGACGTGAAGATGGATGAACGCCGCGTCGAAGGCTATCGCAACTTCGCCACGAAGCTGTGGAACGCCGCGCGCTTCTGCCAGAGCAACGGGATCACCGGCAGCACGTCGGTAGCAGCTCCGGCAGCGACATCGGCGGTCAACAAGTGGATCATCGGCGAAGTGGTGGAAACCGTCGCCGCGCTCGATCAGGCCATGGCCGACTTGCGCTTCGATGCTGCGGCAAACACCGTCTACCACTTCGTATGGGACCAGTTCTGCGATTGGTACATCGAACTGGTGAAGGGCAATTTCGACGCCGAAACCCGCGCGGTGGCAGGCTGGGTGCTCGACCAGATTCTGGTGATGTTGCACCCGTTCATGCCGTTTGTGACCGAGGAATTGTGGCATTCGCTTGGGAAGCGTGAAGGCGAGCTGATCGTGGCCGCTTGGCCCGATCCGCAGGCCTCGGTCGATCCGGCGGCCAAGCGCGAGGTCGAATGGCTGATCGCACTCGTTTCCAACCTGCGCACCGCCAAGAACGAACTCGGCATCGCGCCGGGGGCAAAGCTGGACGCCTATCTGCCCGATCCTTCGGACCAGACGCGCGGCATCATCGAAGCCAACCCCGCAGCCATCGAGCGACTGGCGCGCCTGAACGGTATCCGCTTTGCAGCAGCGCCTGCGGGTGCGGCGATGCAGGTGGGTGCCGGGGACGCCAACATCGTGGTGCCGCTGGAAGGCGTGATCGACATTGCTGCCGAAAAGGCCCGTCTGGAAAAGGCCCTGGCAGTCTCGCAGAAGGAAACCAAGTCGCTCGAAGGACGCTTGGGCAATCCCTCGTTCGTCGAAAAGGCCAAGCCCGAGGCAGTCGAAAAGGCCCGCGCCGACCACGCCATGCACGCTGCCGAGGCCGAACGGCTTGCGGCGGCGCTGGCGCGGTTGGGGTGATGCTACACAACGCCCATCCTCCCCGGCACGGGGAGGGGGACCGCGCGAAGCGTGGTGGAGGGGGCTATCGTTGGAGAGCCGCCCTTCAAGATTGTGCCAGGTGGATAGCCCCCTCCACCGCCTGCGGCGGTCCACCTCCCCGTGCCGGGGAGGATGGCGCGTGCTGACCCTCGCCACCGTAAACCCCGGCGAGCCGGAGGTCTTCTCCTCGCTGCAAGGCGAAGGCCCTTCAATGGGCCGCCCGTCAATCTTCGTGCGCCTGAGTCGCTGCAATCTGGCCTGCCGGTGGTGCGATACGGCCTACACCTGGCGCTTTTCCGGCGACAATCGCCCACACCGCGATGAAGTGGCGTTCGAGCGCATCGACAACCAATTGACCATGACCGAAGACGACGCCGCCGCGCTGATCCTCGCCCACCCGGAGGACCGGCTGGTCATCACCGGGGGCGAGCCCTTGCTGCAAGGCGCGGCACTGGCGCGGATGGTGGCGCGGCTGAAAGAAGCACGCCCAGCCTTTCACGTGGAGATCGAGACCAATGGAACGGTGGCGGTGCATCCGGCGCTCGACCGCCAAGTGGACCAGTTCAACGTCAGCCCCAAGCTGGCGCATTCGGGCAATGACGCCGCGCTGGCGCTGGTACCGGAGCGGTTGGCGCAGTGGGCACAGGACACGCGAGCATGGTTCAAGTTCGTAGTGGCAACGCCTGCCGATCTTGCGGAGATTTCAGCGTTGCAGGATCGCTACGGGATCGCGCCCGATCACTTGTTCGTGATGCCGGAAGGCACGGCCAGCACTGTTCTGCGCGAACGGTCGCGCTGGCTCGCCGAGGAAGCGCTGGAGCGCGGTTGGCGGTTTACCGACCGGCTGCACATCCACCTTTATGGGGATACGCGGGGGACATAACCGCTACCCCCCAAAAAAACACTGCTCCCCCGCGAAGGCGGGGGCCTCAGGCGTTTTACTGAGAGGTTCCGTAAACGGCACGAGGCCCCCGCCTTCGCGGGGGAACAGTGCATTTTGGGTGGCTTTAGAACGGAATATCGTCGTCCAGATCGTCGCCGTAGCCGCCGCTGCTGCCACCTGCACTGGCACCGCCCTGATTCCAGCCGCCGCCAGCCGCTGCACCACCGCCGCGCGAACCGCCGCCTGACGATCCGCCATCATTCCAGCCACCGCCGGACGAACGACCGCCACCGCCGCCAGCACCGGGTGCGCCGTCGAGCATGGTCAGCACGCCGCCCATGCCACCAACCGACACTTCGGTGCTGTAGCGGTCATTGCCCGACTGGTCCTGCCACTTGCGGGTGCGCAGCTGGCCTTCGATATACACCTTGCTGCCCTTTTTCAGGTAGCGTTCGGCTACACCGACAAGGCCATCGGAATTGAGCACGACCGTGTGCCATTCCGTGCGCTCTTTCTTTTCGCCGGTGTTCTTGTCCTTCCAGTTTTCGGACGTGGCGATGCGCAAGTTGGCAATGCGCCCGCCGTTCTGG
>NZ_NCII01000024.1 GCF_002256775.1 Novosphingobium sp. 17-62-19
ATCGCGGAGCTTTGATTCCATGCGCTATCTTCCCCTGACCGACGCTGACCGGAGCGCCATGCTCTCGGTCATCGGCGCAGGCTCGATTGACGAGCTGTTTGCCGACGTTCCCGCCGAGGCTCGCCTTTCAGCCCCCATCGCTGGCCTGCCCAATCACGCCAGCGAAATGGCGGTCGAACGCCACATGGCGCGGCTTTCCGCCAATAACGTCACTGCCGGATCGGTGCCGTTCTTCCTCGGCGCAGGTGCTTATCGTCACCATGTCCCCGCCACGGTCGATCACATGATCCAGCGCGGCGAATTCCTCACCGCCTACACGCCCTACCAGCCTGAAATCGCACAGGGCACGCTGCAGGTCCTGTTCGAATTCCAGACGCAGGTCGCGCGTCTGTTCGGCACTGATGTGGCCAACGCCTCGCTCTACGATGGCTCGACCGCGTGCTGGGAAGCCATCGCGATGGCGGGCCGCATCACCAAGCGCGGAAAGGCCGTGCTCTCGGGCGGCGTACACTCGCACTACGTCGAAACCGCGCGCACGATGGCCAAGTTCACCGGCGACGTTCTCGATACGACTGCCCCCGAACTCACGCCTGCACCCGACGATGCCGCGCTGATTGCCCGCATCGACAGTGAAACCTCATGCGTCGTTGTCCAATACCCGGACATTCTGGGCCGCATTCCCAATCTCGCCGCAATTGCCGAAGCAGCACAGGCCAATGGCGCGCTGCTGATCGCTGTCGTTACTGAACCCGTCGCACTCGGCGTCCTGCAAAGCCCCGGCAGCCTTGGCGCTGACATTGTGGTGGGTGAGGGCCAGTCCATCGGCGTCGGCCTGCAGTTCGGCGGACCCTACCTCGGCCTTTTCGGCTGCCGCGAAAAGTACCTTCGCCAGATTCCCGGTCGCCTCTGCGGTGAAACCGTGGACGCCGATGGCAAGCGCGGCTTCGTGCTCACGCTGTCCACGCGCGAACAGCACATCCGGCGCGAAAAGGCGACGAGCAATATCTGCACCAACTCCGGCCTGTGCGCGCTGGCCTTCTCGATCCACATGACGCTGCTCGGCGGTTCGGGCCTGTCCGACATGGCAAAACTCAGCCACGCCGCCGCCCGCAAGACTGCTGCCGCACTTGCAGACGTTCCCGGCGTCACCGTGGTAAATGCGCACTACTTCAACGAATTCGCTATCACCCTGCCCAAGGATGCGCGACAGGTCGTGCGCGAACTGGCTGACCGGCAAGTCCTCGGCGGTGTCTCGCTTGGCCGCCTTTACCCGCAGGAAGCGGCCCTTGCGAACGGCATGGTCGTCGCCGCCACTGAATGCACGACGGACGAAGACATCGCAGCGCTGGCCGCTGCGCTCAAGGAGGTGCTGGCATGAACGCGATCAATCCCACCGGTTGGCGCCCTTCGATGGGCGAAAATGTCCCCGGCGCACCGGTCCAGACCTTCACCGGCAACCGCGGGCTGCAACTGGAAGAAGCGCTGCTGTTCGAACTCGGCCTGCCCGACCGTTCGGGCGTCGACTTCCCCGAAACGGACAGCATTGATCTGTCCGCACTCGGCCCGATGGCCCGCACCGAACGCCCGAACCTGCCCGGCTTGTCCGAACCGGAAACTGTGCGTCACTACACCCGCCTGTCGCGCCAGAACTATGCCATCGACCTTGGCCTGTTCCCGCTCGGCTCCTGCACCATGAAGCACAACCCGCGCCTTGATGAAAAAGTCGCGCGGATGCCCGGCTTTGCCGATGTCCACCCGCTCCAGCCGGTTCACACGGTGCAGGGCGCGCTCTCGGTCATCAATGAACTGGCGTTCTGGCTGATTGAACTCACCGGGATGCACGGCGTCGCCATGACACCCAAAGCCGGTGCCCACGGCGAACTGTGCGGCTTGCTCTGCATCCGCGCCGCGCTTGAGGCCAAGGGCGATCCGCGCGATGTTATCCTTGTTCCCGAAAGCGCGCATGGCACCAATCCCGCCACTGCCGCCTTCGCAGGCTTCAAGGTGGAAAACATCCCCGCCACCCCCGAAGGGCGCGTCGATTCCGACGCGTTGATTGCGCGCCTCGGCCCCGATGTTGCAGGTGTTATGATCACCAACCCCAACACCTGCGGCCTGTTCGAACGTGATCTCAAGACTATCGCCGATGCCGTCCACGCGGCGGGCGGATACGTCTATTGTGATGGCGCAAACTTCAACGCCATCGTCGGCCGCGTGCGTCCGGGCGATCTTGGCGTCGATGCCATGCACATCAACCTGCACAAGACCTTCTCCACCCCGCACGGCGGCGGCGGTCCCGGCTCCGGCCCGGTCGTTCTGTCCGAAGCGCTCAGCCCCTTCGGCCCGCTGCCCTTCACCGCGCGGCAGGCCGATGGTTCGGTGCTACTGATCGAGGAAGAGCAGGCGCACGAAGAGCACCCGCAGACCTTCGGTCGCATGTGTGCATTCCACGGCCAGATGGGCATGTACACCCGCGCGCTCGCCTATATCCTCAGCCATGGCGCGGATGGCTTGCGGCAGGTTTCGGGCGATGCCGTGCTCAACGCCAACTACATCCTGCGCAGCCTCGATGATGTGCTCGATGCCCCGTTCGGCGCATCTGGCCCATGTATGCACGAAGCGCTGTTCTCGGACGATGGCTTTGCCGAAGGCTTCTCGACCAACGATCTTGCCAAGGGCCTGATCGACGAGGGTTATCACCCGATGACGGTCTATTTTCCGCTCGTCGTCCACGGCGCGATGCTGGTGGAGCCGACCGAGACCGAGAGCAAGGCCGGAATCGACCAGTTCGTCGGTGCGATGCGCTCGCTTGCCGAGCGGGCAAGGGCGGGGGATGCAATGCTGAAATCAGCCCCGCACCTGGCTCCGCGTCGCCGTCTTGATGAAACGCTGGCCGCACGCAAGCCGAAGCTGGTGTGGAAAGAAGACTGACACGAAAAGGGCCGCTCCGGCAAAACGGAGCGGCCCATCTAACGTCGGCGAAACGATCAGTCGTTCATCGCGCCCTGCGTCGTATCTGCAGCCGATTCGAGGTCTGCACCCGCACCGCGCACGGTGTTGCAGGCGCTTACGCCCATCAACAGGCCGCCCATCATTGTGGCAAAAACAAACTTGCGGATCATGGCTTGCACCTTTCCATCGTGGGCGGGCGGAGAATGTCCGCCTCGTGCCCGATCTGGTAGGTAGAACGCCCGAAGGTCAGGCCGGTTCCAGCGCCGCCGCTTCCGCAAGGCGTCGCTTGCCCAACACGTGTTCTCGCCATACGATCAACAGGCTTGCCCCGATGATCACCGGTGCGCCGATCCATGTGCTGGCAGGCGGCAGATGGCTGAACACCAGCCAGCCCCAGAATGTGGCCCACGCAAGCTGCACATAATCCACCACGATCACGCTGGCCACCGAGCCATAACGCAGCGAAGCCGTCATTGTGATCTGCGCAAACAGACCGGTCACGCCGATTCCGCCCAGCATCAGCCATCCCGTCAGGTCATGGTTCATCCCCGTGCTGAACAGGAACAGTCCCAGAAATGGTGCGCTGATAGCCGAGAAATAGAACACCACCGTCAGCGGTTCTTCGGTCCGCCCCAGATCGCGCACCTGCACCGTCACCAGTGCCACCATGAATGCCGCACCGATCCCGACAATAACGCCAAACAACGGCAAGTTGCTGGTATCCGGCCCGGCAATGATAAGCACTCCCAACAGCCCGACAATCACAGCCGTCCAGCGCCAAGGCCCGACCTTTTCCTTTAACAATATCGCCGAAAGAATCACCGCGAACATCGGCGTGGTAAAGCCAAGCACGGTCGCTTCAGCCAGCGGCAGAATGCGCACCACGCCCAGCGTCAGGAACATGCCCGTTCCACCAATCAGCGCGCGCCGGGCATGGACCCATGGCCGTTGGGTCTTCAACCGGCCAACCTCACCACGCGCCGCCAGCCATCCAAAAATGACCAGTGCAGGCAAGGCCTGTCGCCAGAACAGCGTTTCAGGAAGCGCGATGCCGAGATCGCCGGTCAATTTGACCAGCAGCAGCATGACCGAGAATAGCACCGTAGCCAACAGGCGCAACGCAAGTGCGAGCATCGGACGATCATGCGCATTCATATGAGGGCCTTAGGCCATAGCCCCTTGTGATCAACCCCTTCATTGCCCATCTGGCGAGCAATGGAAGATTGGTTCCCGCACCTCTGGCAATTTCACCTCAGCGCAGGAGCAGTAGCGCTTGTCGTCGCACTGGTGTCGGTCTGGGCCGAACGCCGCCGCCTGCGCCGCACCAATCTCGATGCAGTCGGCTTTATGCCCTGGACCGTGATCTACCTGACCACGTTCCTCACAGCTATCGTGTTCCTCGGCCTCTCAGCGCGGGAATGGTTCGCAGTTTAAACGGCAGTTATCACAAGCAAGCTTCAAGATAAGCCTGATCGAATCCGAACTGCCGCGCCTTTTCCAGCGTGTAGGGGCGCAGGCCCGAGGGGCGGAACTCACCGATGATCTTGCCGTCCTCGGTCTCGTCAAGATACTCGAACTTGAACAGATCCTGCGTCACGATCACATCGCCTTCCATCCCGATCACTTCGGTGATGCCGGTGGTGCGGCGTGAGCCATCGCGCAGACGCTTGACCTGCACGATCAGATCGACCGATTCCGCAATCTGGCGGCTGATCGCTTCCTTCGGGATCTTGATGTCGCCCATCAGGATCATGTTTTCCATACGGCCAAGGCATTCGCGCGCCGAGTTGGCGTGAAGGGTACACATCGAACCATCGTGGCCGGTGTTCATCGCAGCGAGCAGATCGAAGCACTCAGCGCCACGGATTTCGCCAAGGATGATGCGGTCAGGACGCATACGCAACGCGTTCTTCACCAGATCGCCGATGGTGATGGCACCCTGGCCTTCAAGGTTCGGCGGACGCGTTTCCAGCGGCAGCCAGTGCGGCTGTTGCAGCCGAAGTTCGGCGGCGTCTTCGATGGTGAGCACACGCTCGCCCGGATCGATCATCTTCGACAGCGCGTTGAGCATGGTCGTCTTGCCCGAACCCGTACCGCCCGAGATGACGATGTTCATGCGGCAGGCCCCGGCAATCTTCAGCGCGGTCGCCATCTTGTCGCTCATCGACCCGAAATCGCGCAGCATGTCGATCGTGATCGGCTTTTCGGAAAACTTACGAATGGAGATCGCGGTGCCGCGCAGCGAAAGCGGCGGCACGATCACGTTGACGCGGCTGCCGTCCTTGAGGCGAGCGTCTGCCAGCGGCGTGGTCTGGTCAACACGGCGGCCCACCTGGTTCACGATGCGCTGGGCGATTTGGAACAGGTGGCTTTCATCGCGGAAGCGGATCGGGGCGAGCACGAGCTTGCCCTTCTTTTCGATGTAGGTCTGCTCCGGCCCGTTGACCATGATGTCCGAGATGTCAGGATCGTTCAGCAGCTCTTCCAGCGGCCCGAAGCCCAGCAACTCGTCAATCAGCACCTTTTCCAGCGCGAACTGTTCACGCCGGTTGAGCGTGACCTTCAGTTCGGCCAGCACTTCCAGGATGATCGGGCGGAATTCTTCGGAAAGCTCGTCCTTGGTCAGCGTCGCCGCCGCTTCGGGATCGACACGCTCCAGCAGGCGGGGCAGCACCTGCTCCTTGATCTTGTGGACCGAAGCCTCAAAGCCCTCGGCCTGATAGTTGCCTTCGTTCACGCCATTGGCACGATCGGCCAGACGCGTCAGAGCATCAGCCTTCAGCGCCGCGCCATTGGCTGGCGCGTCGTCATTGTCCATTGCGGGCAGGGGCGGGAACTGGTCGCCGCCCATCGGCATAGGCACTGCCGCAGCAGAAGGCGTCGCAGCCTGTTCCCCGGCCTTCATCGGTCTTGCCACGCCGAACGAGGGTCTGGCCCCCGTCGATGTGCCTGAAAGTCCGGTCTTCCGCCCGAAAGCGCTCATGTCATAACCCCTGCGTGATCCTCTGCGCACAAAGCCCGAAAAGCCTTGGTGCATGGCGTCGCTTATGGTGATTATTCGGCAAACTTTGACATTTCGCTAATGTCTTCATCATCCGACAAGGTTAGCGAAAAATGTTAATTTACCGGCAAACTTCCTCGCAAAACATCGTTAGTCCAATCTTAACAGCCCCAGCGGTAAGTCTATCGCAGCAGAGTTGACGAGGGTGTCATGCAGGTTGCCAAAAATGCCTATTCCGCATCAGCACAAGCCATCGCCGGACTCTCGGTGCTTGATGGTTTCTGGCAGCAGGCGCGCACATCCTCCCCATGGGGACTGCAACGCTGGGCCGCTTCGCTGCTCGCAATCCATCAACCGGAACGCATGATCCCGCTCGATTGCCCGTGGTGGAATGTTGTCGCCACGCGTGAGATTGACGCCTTTCTTGCCGCCCGACCCGCTGCCCGCGTTTTCGAATACGGTTCGGGCGCGAGCACGGCCTGGCTGTCGCGCCGCGCGCGCGAAGTCATCAGTGTGGAACATCACGCAGGCTGGCATACCCGGCTTGGTGAACTCATCTCCGATCGCGGCAACGTGCGGCTGTGGCATCGTGATCTGACGACCCCGGCCTATGTTGACGCCATCGCCGAAGCAGGGGGGCAGTTCGATCTCATCGTCGTCGATGGCCGTGATCGCAACGCCTGCCTCGCCCGCGCCATGCCATTCCTGAAGCCTGATGGCGTCATCCTGTTCGATGATACGGGCCGTTCGCGCTATCGCAAGGCGATCCGCAATTGCGGGTTGAAAGAAACACGGCACTTTGGCCGCTCTTACTGCGTTCCCTACCCGGATTTCAGCAGCATCCTTCATGCCTGAAGCGCAAACCCCGGCCATTACAGTACTGTCCGGGGATAATCGCAAGCGCCGTCTGGGCCGCCGCATTGCCGGGTTCGCCCTTGTTGGCACATGCCTTGGTTTCATGGGGCACCGCGTCGCGCAGCTTGGCCCCGGTGTGCTGCTCGAACAGGCCTCTTGGCCCTTGGCGGGTGCGATGGTCGCCGCGCCGGTGTTCTTCGCGCTGTCCAATCGCGCGCTCTCCTCGGCCTGGCACGCGCTGGCAGATCCTTCTGACACTGTAGCCCCGGCCAACATGCGCGCGATCTACGGTCGCGGCGTGCTTGCCAAGTATCTGCCCGGATCGGTCTTTCAATACGCCAGCCGCCAGATCGAAGGCGCCGCCGCCGGGCTGGATCATCGCACTCTGGCAAAAAGCAGCCTTGTTGAAATCGCACTGCACCTGCCGTCAAGCCTCGGCGCGATGGGCCTTGCACTGGCTTTCGCGCGCTGGCCGCTTCTAGGCATTCTGGCAGTCCCGGCGGTCGTAAGGCTTGCGCGATCCCCAGCCACGCCGCTTATGCGCGCCGGGGCATTGCAGCTTTGCGGATTCCTATGCTTCGCCGCCGCTGCCGCCGTGATTGGCGCCGCCTTGCTGCCTGCAAGCGCACCGCTTGGACTGTTCGCTGGATTGTTCCTGCTGGCCTGGCTCGCGGGCTTTCTGGTGCCGATTGCTCCGGGTGGTCTCGGCGTAAGGGAGGCGGTGATGGTCGCACTCGCCAGCAGTGCCTTTTCCACTGCTCCAGTTTTGGCCGGTGTGCTGGCCTTACGGATATCCTCGATAGTGGGCGATTTTGTCTTCAGCCTGTTCGCCACTCTGGGGCGTCATCGACGCCCCAGAGGAAGCGTCAATATATTGTGAAGTACTGCTCGCGCGGCCAAGGCTGTGTCGGCCGGCGCAAGTGATCACCCCAACGCAAAGTCACTTCGGCTGCGCTTGTGACAATGTGAGGACCTCGCGCAAGTGAAACGACATCGCCTGCCGCGTGTCCGACGCGATCAATTGTGATGTCGCCGCCTTCTATGGTGTAAAGACCCGGAACCGCAAAATCGAGTTTCAGATTCGCTGATCCGGCTGGAATAACTTTCCCCGCAACATATGCAAAACCCCAATGAGGTATGAAATTTTCCTGGATCACTGCTGTGTCTGCAGGAAGAAGTCCGTCAGAAATTCCATTATTTTTCACAGCGTCAAGAAGCGTTGGTGCGTCAATCAGGAGCAATGGAACGGTTTCCCGGCGCATTGCTTCTGAATAGGAGGGTGAGCCTTTACGCCTGTAGTCGCGCAAAGCCCAAGCCGTTGCGAACTTGTTCACAGCCCGTGGGAAATCTCCAGCCAAGCCGCAATTGTCGATGTACACCGCTCCGTCTGGAAACATCTCACGAAGTCCGGTTTGGATGGTTCGCTGCCGCTCGATGACTGCACGGTCTTGCGTGAGCGAAAGGAATATCGCGCTTGCCACCATCCCACCGCTGATGATGCCAAAGCCATATCTTCGCAGCATCGCTGCAAATTCTGGAGCCGCTGCTACGACAACGGGGGGAAGAATAAAAGCGTAGTGGTAGGGGTAGGCATTGTAGTAAAATGGCACGGTCAATAACGGGGCAAATAGCCCAAGGCGCATGACCGCCAACCCATCAAATGCTTTCGCTCTCAACACCGAAATCGGAACCATTAGCACGGCAATAGTGAGAATGGGGGCGATCAAAGCCTGTCGAAGCGCCCATCCCTGTTGGGGAAAGAAGCCTTGGGTAAACATCCATTCGATTGATGTACGCCCAAGCAAGCTGGCATTCTGCAACAGCCCAAGAACGCCGCTGGAGGGCAAATACGGCCCAAAAAGAATTAGCGCGCTACCGAAAATTACCACGCACACCGTTATAGTAACGAGTGTGATGCGGTGAAGCCTGTCTTCAAGGCGGTAATAAGCTATCCCAAAGAAAGCAGGGCCATAAAACACACTTTTAATGGTACATATGAAGCCGATACCCCCTAATACAACTGCGATCAGAAGTGTGCGTGCTTTGAATGGACCTGTCATTAAAATGTATAACGACATCATGAGGGCTGCGCTTGCAATCATGTCTGACCGCAACGCGAAAGCGTGCAGAAACACAAATCCACCGCTTGCAAAGGCAAGGCCCGAGATTAGGGCAGCATTCTGATCAACAAATCGCCGTGTCATAGCGATGATTATGCCAACGGTAGCTAGTTCGAACGTTAGCGTTATTAGCCGTGCTAATTGGATATGAAAAATGTTGTCGCCCGGAGTAAATGGTATCCACCAAAACAGTTTCACATAAGGCGTTTGAAACATTTCAGTTGGGCGACCGGCATTAAACTCGGTAATTTCGGAAAAATGATAAAACTCATCCCAATTTATGCTTTTAGAAAAGATTAGCTCAATTTGAAGAAGAATAACGACCGAAAGCGCAGCAAGCAAATAGCCACGCGTTCCGATTCCAATCTTCGTCACCTGCAGGTGAGGTTTATGTTGCTTTGCTAAACTGGTCATGCTGCTTCACATGCCTCGGGGTTACCAGATTTTGGGGTGATCTGGGGTCCGTTCCGCAGCGCGGCAACGTCCTGCTCCAATCGGCGGATGTGACCAAGAGATGCCTCCAGCAGCTTGCGGTTTGCACCTACCAGTTCAGCGAGTACACCCATCAGACCGGTCATCACGCCCAACACCAATAGCGCGCCACCCAGGACCAGTGATTGCAGATGGCCATCGCCATCGCCCATCGCCCACAGCACCAGAAAGCGCAGCACCGGCAGCAGGCCGATCGTAGCCAGCGCTCCGCCGATCAGCGCGAAGGTGCGCAGCGGGTTGTAGGTCGCATAGGCACGGCCCATCGTCATCAGCTGGCGTGCGATGAACTGCGGGATCGATTTGAACAGGCGGCTCGGCCGTTCGGTCGCATTGGTGCGGATCGGTACGCTGATGATCTTGAACCGCTTGCGCCCGGCCTGGATCAGCATGTCGGTGGTATAGCTGAATTCGGTGGTGATCGTGATGCGCTGTGCAGCGGCACGGCTGATGGCGCGGAAACCGCTGACCGCGTCCGTCACTTCGGTGCCTGAAAGGTTGCGCACCACCGCACTGCCAAGTCGCTGTAAACACTGCTTGAATGGGCCGAAATGTTCGTTGCGGCCAACGCCGCGATCACCGATCACCAGATCCGCTTCGTTCGCCACGATCGGCGCGACCAGCTTGGCAATGTCCTCACCGGCATACTGCCCATCGGCGTCGGTGTTGACGATGATGTCAGCACCAGCCGCCAGCGCGGCATCAAGCCCGCTCTGGAATGCGGCGGCGAGGCCGCGGTTCCGGCGGTGGCGCACCAGGTGGTGCGCGCCAAAACGGCGGGCGACTTCGGCTGTGCCATCGATGCTGCCATCGTCGATGATCAGAATTTCGATCTTGTCGATACCGGGGATCACGCGAGGCAGGGCGACCAGCGTATCGGGCAGGCTGTCTGCCTCGTTCAGGCAGGGAATCTGGATGATCAGCTTGGTCATGTAGCCCCGTTTTACGTCCCGCAGTACGCGCCGCCGGAACACCCCCGTTCCGTCTGTCATCCGTAGGCCTAGCGCCTCATGGTTAACCCCCGGTAAAGGCGCCAAAGCGCTGGCAGCGGGGCGCTTTGGCGGCTAGGCGGGGTTGCGTTTTGTTCAGGGGGCTTCTTGCAGGACAATCACAGATCAGGCCTGATTTTCGCATTGGGCGGCTTCGCGCTGCTATCGCTTGGCGATATCGCGGTGAAAAGCATGGCGGGCCAGTGGCCCGGCACCGCGATTGCCGCGCTGCGCTATGTCGTCGGCGCAGTTGGCCTCGGCGTGATACTGTATCTGCGCGAAGGGTGGGCCGGCTTTCGCTTCCCGCGCCTACGCTGGCAGATGTTGCGCGGGAGTGGCGTGGCGCTTGCTGCCGTCGCAAGTTTTACCGCATTCCATCTCATGCCGTTGAGTGAGGCGACCGCAATTTCCTTTACAAGTCCGATGATTACCGCGCTGCTTGCTGCAATCATGCTGGGTGAGGCGCTGCGGCGCGAGACGTTGATCGCCAGCGTCGTGGCGTTCATCGGTGTGCTGCTGATCCTGCGCCCCAACTTTGCCGTGCTTGGCCCTGCCGCGCTGCTGCCGGTGTTCGCGGCGACCGGGATGGCGCTGCTGATGATCGCCAACCGCAAGGTGGTGGGTCTGGGGAGCATCCTGTCGATGCAGTTCAACGTGGCCGCGATTGGCGCTGTCTTGCTGGTCATCGCTGCAATTGCCGGACATTTCAGCGGTTTGGCAATGTTCGCCGTGCCCCCTCTGCCGCTCCCGGTCCTGCTCAAGAGCGCCGGGATCGCGGTCAGCGCAAGCCTTGCGCACATGCTGCTTTATCTGGCGACCACGCGGACCGGGGCGGCGGCGATTGCGCCGATGACGTATGTGCAGTTGCTGCTGGCCGGATGCTTTGGCTGGGTGCTGTTTGATGAGCGGCCCGACCTTGTTGCCGTGATCGGGGCTGCTGTGATCGTGTGTGCGGGGCTGTACCTGTGGCGTGCGGGGCGTGCGCCTAATCCGGTATAATATTCAGCAACGTCATATAATTACGGTCGGTTTCCGCTAAATTTCCAAACGACGCATGAATGCACCTAAATGCACCAAAGCGCACCTAGAGTGCACCTAACAGCGGTTCGAGGTCGTTCAGCAGCACCGTGGGGCGGTCTTTTTCGGGCAAGGCAACATCGCTGCCCATGATGCCCGTCGCAAGGCCGACCGACATCGCGCCAACCGCATTTGCCATGCGCATTTCCAACGCCGGATCGTCTCCAACAACCACCATGTCCTTCGCGGCGGAGCGGGGCAGGCCGAGCACTTTCATCGCGGTGTCGAACGCGACTTTGGACGGCTTGCCCAGAATTCGCGGGCGCTTGCGCGTCATCGCCGTGAGCATGGCGTTGATCGGAAAGCTCGCCCCGATGGCGCGGCCATTTTCGGTGGCGAAAAACGGAACGTGGCTGGCCGTGACAAGTCGCGCGCCGTTCCACAACGAGTGGCATCCGGCCTCTAACGCATTGAAATCAAACTCGCGGAACCAGCCGGTGTAGACGGCGTCCACCCCGTCCGCCTCTTCCGATGGGCTGACCACATCCAGCCCGGCATCGATCAAGGGCGCAGCGCAGCCTGCGTTGCCGAGCACCCGCACCTTGCGTGCGCCCACGCTATCGAGCCAGACCGCAGCGGATGTCGAGGGCGTGAGCATCTGCCCGTCTTCCACCGGAAAACCGGCGTTGCGCAATGAGTTGGCATAGACGGCGGGGGGCTTGGCCGTGCCATTGGTAAAGACGACATAGGGCGTTCCGCTGGCTTTCAGAGCTTCCAGCACGGCGATGGCGTGAGGCAGGGCGCGGTGGCCGCCGCTTTTGGAATCGCCCAGCGCGATGGTGCCGTCCATATCGAAGATGAAGCCTGCCGCGCCGCGCAGGCGGGCGGTCAATTCTGCGTTCAGTTTCAAAGCGATGCTCCGGCATGGAGGGCAAGACGGAAGCCGTCGCGCTCGATCACCAGATCGCGCGCATGGGGCCGTGCCGCCAGTTGGCGCAGCAACGACAGGATCGGTGCGGCGTGGGGCGAGTAGGTGGCGCGCGAACGTCCGGCGACGAGCATGGCATCGACCTGTTCGCCCGGCATCACCGCGCGCAGCAGGAATTCCTCGTCGGGCAGGTTGGTGCCGAACTGGCGGCGCAGATCGCCAAGTGCCGGAAACATCGGCTCATTTTCCAGCTCGCGCGAACGCGGGCGGTCCATGATCGTGGCCAGCACTGTTGGATCGACCGGCGATGTGGGCTTGCCGAACTTGCCCATGCAATAGCGGATCACCTGATCCGAAACTTGCGCATAGCGGCGGTCCCCGATCACGTTGAACAGCGCCTGCGTCATGACCATCTGCGGGAACGGCGTGACCATGATGGGGAAGCCGAGGTCGGCGCGGACCTGCCCGGTTTCGGCGATCACCGCGTCCATCCGGTCTGACAGGCCGAGTTCTTCCAACTGGCGCGCGATGGTCGTCATGACGCCACCTGCGATCTGGTGGCGCAGGAAGCTGGCGTCAAAATTCTGCGGGGTGCCGGGGGGCAGGCCTTCCGCCAGCGCGACCTGTTGCCAGTAGGTGGTGAGGCGTTTCAGCGCGGGTTTGTCTATGCCGACTTCGAAGCCTGCTTCTTCAAGGTTGGCGACCATACGGTTGGCTTCGGGCAAGGATGAGCCGTCGCCGCCGGGGCCAACGCCGACGTGGATAGCCGAAATGCCCAGCTTTGCGGCTTCCAGACTGGTCATCATGCCGAGGCCGACGGTGGTGTGGGCGTGGATTTCGAGCGGACGGTTGCCGATGGCAGCCTTTACCGCAGGCACCAGCGTGCGGGCGCGATCTACGGAAAGCAGGCCTGCCGGGTCCTTGATGTAGAACAGGTCGATATGCGGGCTCTGCCCCACGGCGCGGGCGAAATCGGCGTAGAATTCGTCGGTGTGGATTTCCGAGAGGGTGAAGGTGAGCGCCGCCATGACTTCGGCACTGCCTTCTTCCTTCACCAGCTTTGCCGCCTCGATCACGGCGGGTACTTCGTGCATCGGGTCGAGCAGGACGAAGCGGCCCACGCCGTTCACCTGCAGCGCGCGATAGACGAGGCGCATGAATTCAGGGTCGGCCTGTTGCCATGCGATGAAGCGCAGGCCGGTGGTTATGAACTGCAGCGGCGTGGTGGGCATGGCGGCGGCCATGCGGCGCAGACGCTCCCACGGATTGTTGCGGAAATAGCGGACGGCGACGGCCATGTGGCTGGACGAGGTGAAGTCTATCGCGCGGAAACCGCAGGCTTCGGTCAGTGCGGCGGCTTGCAGCATGTGCGCGGTGTTGAGGCCGGTGGCGCCCCACAGGCTCTGGTTGCCATCGCGCATGGTGACATCGACGAGACGGATCTGCGTCATTGGGCAAGTCCTGCAAGGAAGCCAGTATCGACGCCGCCAGCGATGAAGCGCGGGTCTGCGACGATGCGGCGATGGAGCGGTGCGGTGGTGGGCAGGCCTTCGATGTGCAGCGCTTCCAGCGCTTTGCCCAACTGTTCGACCGCCTGTTCGCGCGTGGGAGCGTGGACGATAAGCTTGCCCATCAGCGAATCGTAGAAGGGCGGGACCTCTCCTCCGATGCCGATGTGGGTATCGACGCGCACGCCGGTGCCTGCGGGCCATGCGGCGCGGGAAGCGCGGCCGGGGGAGGGGCGGAAATCGGCGTCCGGGTCTTCGGCGTTGATGCGCACTTCGATGGCGTGGCCCGTGGGGCGGATCATGGCCTGGGTTAGCGTCAGGTCCTTGCCTATCGCGACGAGCAGTTGTTGTTCAACCAGATCGACGCCGGTGATTGCTTCGGTGACCGGGTGCTCCACCTGAATGCGGGCGTTCAGTTCTAGGAAATAGAACGAGAAATCGGTGGCATCGACGAGGAATTCCGCCGTTCCTGCGCCTCGATAGCCCAGATGGCGGGCGAGGCGGACAGCGGCTTGTTCGATGCCTTCGCGTGCGGCCAAAGGCATTGCGGGGGCAGGCGCTTCCTCAACCAGTTTCTGGAAGCGGCGCTGAATCGAGCAATCGCGCGTGCCGAGGTGGATGGCGTTGGCGCCATCGCCGAGCAACTGCACTTCGACATGGCGGCCGAGCGCCACGAAGCGTTCGACATAGACCGCCGCGTTGCCGAATGCGGCTTGTGCTTCGGCCTGCGCCATGTCGAGCGCGGTATCGAGGTCTTCGGCGCGGTCCACGCGGCGCATCCCTTTGCCGCCCCCGCCGGAGACGGCCTTGAGCAGCAAGGGGTAGCCGGTTTGTGCCGCGCGAGTGTGGACATCGGCGCGGGTGGCGGCTTCTCCGCCGGGGAGGACGGGCAGGCCTGCTTCGACTGCAAGGGCACGAGCAGCGAGTTTGTCGCCCATGCCTTCGAGTGTGGCGATGTCAGGGCCGACGAAGCGGATGCCTTTTGCCTGCATGGCGCGGGCGAAAGTGGCGTTTTCGGACAGGAATCCGTAACCAGGGTGGACGGCGTCGCAGCCCGAACGGACGGCGGCGGCGACCACGCTTTCAACCGAGAGATAGCTTTGTGAGGACGGGCCGGGGCCGACGATTTCTACCTGATCGGCAAGCTGTGCGGGCAGCGATGTGGCATCTGCAGCCGAGGCACCGAGGACGGTTTCGATCCCCATGGCGCGCGCGGTGCGGATCACGCGGAGCGCAATTTCCCCGCGATTGGCGATGAACAGTTTGCGGATCATGAGGTTAGCTGCCTTCCGGCGTCAGCTTGATGAGCGCATCACCTTTGGCAACGAGTGTGCCATCGGTAACGAGCACTTCGGCAATCGTGCCGCTGCGCCCGGCGTGGACCGGATTCATCAGCTTCATCGTCTCGACAATGCCGATCACGGTTTCCGGGCCGACTTCATCACCGGGCTGGACAAATGGCGGAGCGCCGGGCTGGGGCGCGTGGTAGAACGTGCCGGGCAGCGGTGAGCAGATCGCCGAAGGATCGGCCTCGGCGACAGTGGCTGCTGCGGCCACGTCACCCGATGCGCCTGCCCATTGCCATTCCTGCGTCAAGCCGCTGTCTGCGCCAACACCTTTGGCCACGCGCAGGCGGAAGCGGCGGGTAGACAGATCAAGCTCGCTGTAGCCTGATTTGTCGAGGATTGCTGCGATTTCAGCGATATCTTCGTGAGTAAGAGGCAGATCATCGGTCATGGGGGATCAGTTCTTTGCGGCCAGCATTTCCCGTGCCGCGGCAGTCACCGCGTCGGAAAAGGCCTCGTCGTTGAAGTGGGCGTCGATGGTGGTGACGGGAACATTGTCCGGCATGACCGAAGCCAGATATTCGGCGAAGGGGCCGGGGACCGATAGGTCCTGCAGGTGCCCTTGCGCACTGTCATGGCTGGAAAACCCGCCGAGTGGGGTGAACACGCGGACCGGGCCTTTCGCCTCGCGCACGTTGGAGGCGAGGTGATCTGCGAGGCGCTTCAGGTCTTCGACTTTTGTGCGCACAGCGGTGAGCTGCGGGTTGTGCTCGTGATAGCGGCGACCGGGGAACTGGACTTCGGAAATGGCCAGCGGTCCTCCGATGATGAAATCGGCATTGCCGGGTGCGATGATCGTGGGGATGCCTTTGGCAAGGCCAGCCTTGCCGCGATCGGGGCCGGAATCGGCAAGCCCGCCGAACAGGTGATCGAGGATTTCAGTCTGCGACAGGTCGAGCACCAGCGCCACATCCTTGTCCTGAGCCAGTGCATCGAGCGTGGGGCCGCCTGCGCCCGAGGAGTGGAACACCATGACTTCGCAGCCATCGGATTCCAGCGACTGGCGGATGCGCTTCACGCTGGCCTCGGTGGTGCCGAGCGTGGTGATCAGGACCAGCGGTTTGGCGGGGCCTTTGTCTCGTTCATAGCCCTTGGCCATGCCCGCAACGGCATTGGCAGCGTTGCGGAAAACGTCGCGGCTGATGGTGTTGATGCCCGAAATGTCGGTCACCGCGTTCATCATCGCGATGTCTTTCACGCCCATGTAAGGCTTGGTGAAGCCGGAGGCCATTGTCGAGACGATCAGCTTGGGCAGGCCATAAGGGAAGCTTTGCATCAAGGCACCGGCGAGCGCAGAGCCCATCGAACCGCCGACCGCGAGGATGCCGGAGACTGGGGCCTTGGCGTCCCAGGCGTGGGCGGCGGCGATGGCGCCACGGATCATCGCGTCCTGGCATTTGCCTTCGTGGCCGAGCGCGCGGACCTGTTCGATGGTCATGCCAGCAGCTTGCGCAACCGTTTCGGGCGCGATCTCTGCGCCGCCGATAGTGCGGCGCACGCTGGGATCGAGGTGGACGACATCCACTCCTGCCGCTTCGAGCACGGCGCGGGTGAAGTGGGCTTCTTCTTCCTTGGTATCCTGCGTGCAGATGAACAGGACGCTTGGGTTCGTCATTTTGTGGTTATCCTCTCCGTCCCGCCATTGGTGCGACAGAGTAGTTGACAATGCACGGGGGTTTCGGGATTTTGCGTTCCACAAGGTGAAACACAGATTTTGCCAGGGGGATAATCGGATGCTGGAACGGCGGGTGAAAACCGTCCGCGCGCTGGAGCGCGGGCTGGATGTGCTGATCGAAGTGCAGACTAGAAAGGCAGCCAGCCTGCACGAGTTGCATCAGGCAACCGGGCTGCCCAAGGCGACATTGCTGCGGATGCTGGTGACGCTGGGGCAGAAGGGGCTGGTGTGGCAGAGGCTGGCCGATGGGGCCTATTTGCCGCATGTGGACCGGGTGGAGCGGGCGTTGGTTACGTCTACGGCCCATATGCCGAGATCGCCTCACCGCATATGAAGGCGCTGTCCACGCGGGTGGCATGGCCTTCGGTGCTGGCTGCGCCGCGACTCGATCATATGGAGATTCTCGAGACGAACAGTCCGCTGTTCAGGCTGGATTCCGCGATTCTGGGGCCGGTAGGCGTCAAGCTGTCCTATATCCATACGGCAACGGGGCGTGCCTATCTTGCGGCCTGCGGCGATGCGGAACGCGATTCGATCATCGATCGTTTGCGCCCGGCGAACCCGCAGGAGGGGAGCGAGGCTGAACTGCGGCAGATGCTGCAGACAGTTCGGCAGCGCGGTTACGCCACGCGTGATCCGCTGCTGCCATGGCCGGACCGGTCAAAGCAGATGATCCTGCGCGATGGTCGTCGGTCAATGGCGGTGCCGATCATGGTAAGCGGATCACCTATTGCCACGATCAATGTGACATGGCCGGGGCGGCGTGGAGCGGATGAAACGGTTGTCCAGCGGCATCTGGAAGCATTGAAAGCGACCGCGCGGGCTATTGGATCTGCATTGGAACAGAAGCCCAATTAAGTTTCATCTGGTGAAAACTGTTTGTCCCGCTGATTATCTCTTGGCGCTGAATCGGTGATGCTCCCGAAACAGGGAGAGAATGATAATGCGCCAGTGGCTGATTTCCGCAGGGTCTACTTCGCTTGACGATCTGAAGCTGGTTGAGGCCGCCGAGCCACAAGTTGGCCTGGGCGAAGTGGCGGTGCGGGTGCGGGCCTGTTCGCTGAACTTCCGGGACCAGATCATTCCGCTTGGTTTTTACATGGGCGGCGTGGTGCAGCAGGATACTGTGCCGCTGTCTGACGGAGCCGGTGAGGTTGTGGCGGTGGGCGAGGGCGTTACTTCGGTTGCCGTGGGTGACCGGGTGGCAGGCACCTTCTTTCAGGACTGGATGGACGGGCCGCCCAATCCCGCGATGGGCGTGGCGTTGGGTGCGCCGCCTGCGCCGGGGATGCTGCAGGACGTGGTCGTGCTGCCGGAGCGCGGCGTCGTGAAGCTGGCTGAGACGCTGGACTTTGTGGAGGCCGCGTGTCTGCCTTGCGCCGGGGTGACGGCGTGGAACGCGCTGATGGAGGGGCCTCGGCCAGTGAAGGCGGGTGATACCGTACTGGTGCTGGGCACCGGGGGCGTTTCGTTGCTGGCCTTGCAGATTGCCAAGGCGGCGGGCGCGACGGTGATTGCGACGTCTTCGTCTGATGAGAAGCTGGAGCGCGTGAAGGCGCTGGGGGCGGATCATGTGATCAATTATCGCACGACGCCCGAATGGGGTGCGGAGGCTGCGCGGATTGCCGGTGGGGGTGTGGATAAGGTTGTGGAAGTTGGTGGGGCGGGGACGCTCAAGCAGTCCATCGCTGCCGTAGGCTTTGCCGGTGAGATTGCGCTGATCGGCGTGTTGACGCGCGAGGGCGATACCAGCCCGCATGGACTGATGTTCAAAGGTGCGTCGATCCGGGGGATATTCGTGGGGTCAAAGGGCATGGCCCAAAGGCTCAACGCCTTCATCGATGCGCACGGGATCAAACCGGTGGTGGACCGCAGCTTTGCGATGGAGGGGTTGAAGGACGCCTTTGCCTATCAATCGTCCGCGGGGCTTTTCGGGAAAGTTGCGATCACGCTTTAGGCAGGTCGGTTTGGCGTCGCCGCACGATAGAGGCGGGGCGCGAGGAGAGGATGGGAATGGGGCAATTGCTTGGCTTTGGCCAGCCCTTTGGGGGCGTGATGCAGACGGCTTTCGTGGTGGAGGACGTGCGCGCTTCAATCGCACATTTTCAGCGCGATTGTGCGGCGGGTCCGTTCTTTCTGCTCGACCACTTTCTGGGGCCGGACCAGTTCTATCGTGGGGAGACTTCAACCGCCGATGTGACCATTGCGATGGGCTTTGTCGGGCATATGCAGATCGAACTGATCCAGCCGCTGGACGGCAATGCTTCAGTCTATCGCGAAACCATCGAGCAGCGCGGATACGGGTTCCACCACTTTGGAATTGCTTGCGAAGACGTGGATGCAGCCCTGCCGGACTATCTGGCGCGGGGCTATTCGCTGGCGTTCAAGGCGGCGGTGCCGACCGGGGGGAGCGTGGCCTATCTTGAGGGTGGCGATGCTGCGGCTCCCGGCTTTCTGGAGCTGATACCCGCCACGCCGGGGATGGATGCGCATTTTACGGCGATGTGGCGCGCTTCGTTGGACTGGGACGGTTCGGACCCGGTGCGGCCGTTTATCTGATCCATTGCGCGCTGGTCCCGGTTTGGGTGCGCGCCAATGCAAGAGAGGAGAGCAAAGGCGACCTAGAACGAAGGCAATGTCGGCAATGAACCGGCGAAGAGGATTTTGGGAGAAAGCGATGTTGGGCAAGGCGGAAAACAAGGCCGAAAAGGCGCGCGGCGGGGGGTACCAGATATGGGTAACTGCGCTGCTGAGCCTGAATTTCGGCATCCTGTTTTTTGACCGCAACGCGCTCAACTTCCTGATGCCGTTCGTTCAGCCGGATCTGCAACTGAGCAACACGCAGGTGGGCATGTTCAGCTCCGCGCTTTCGCTCACGTGGGCACTTTCCGGGCTGGCAGTGGGGCGGATTTCAGACAAGCTGGGATCGCGCAAGCCGGTGATCGTGGTGGCCACCGTGGCGTTCTGCCTTTGCTCGTTCATATCCGGTGCGGCGTCCTCGTTCCTGATGCTGTTGGGCGCGCGCCTGTTGATGGGTGCGGCAGAGGGCGGGGTGATGCCGGTCAGCCATTCGATGATCGTGGCCGAAGTGGCGCCTGAGCGGCGCGGGCTGGCGATGGGGGTGGCGCAGAATCTGGGATCGAACCTGCTGGGATCGGGCCTTGCACCGCTGCTGCTGGTGCCGGTGGCGGTGGCGGTCGGTTGGCGCACGGGGTTCTACCTTGCGGCGCTGCCCGGCCTGATAACGGCTGCGTTGATCTGGTTCACCCTGCGCGAACCGCCTGCTGAAGTGCATGACGACGCCGCGCCGACAGTTACGCTCCGTGAGGCGTTTCGGCATCGCAACGTGATCCTGTGCGCGATGATCTCGATCTTGCTCGTCTCCTACCTTGTGGTTTGCTGGGCGTTTATGCCGCTGTTCCTCACCAAGGCGCGCGGGTTTGACCCTGAAACGATGGGCTGGTTGATGGCGACGCTGGGGATTTCGGCGGGGCTGGGGAGCTTTGTGGTTCCGGCGATTTCGGACGCCATCGGACGACGCCCAGTGATGATCTTCTTTTCGTTTCTTGGCGTGATCCTGCCTTTGGCGGGGCTGTACTATCAGGGTTCGACGCTGACGCTGGCGGCGATTTTCTTCTTCGGGTGGGGGCTGAACGGCCTGTTCCCGATGTTCATGGCGACGATCCCGGCAGAGTCCGTCGATCCGCGCCTGACCGCGACGCTGACCGGCGTGGTCATGGGGACGGGCGAAGTGCTGGGTGGCGTGCTCGCGCCATTCATGGCGGGCGCGCTGGCCGACATCTACGGACTGGCTGCGCCGCTGTGGCTGATGCTGGTCTGCGCGGTGCTGGCAGGAATTTGCACATTGGGACTGATTGAATCCGCACCGCGCGTGGTTGCGCGGCGCGCCGCTCCGGCATTTGCCTGAGCTAAACGTCGACGGGAGAAGAACGATGACTGCGCTTCTCAAGTTTCATACAGGCGATGTCGCCCCGGCCGACCGGGCGCGATACTGGAATGAAGTTGCCGACCGCGTTTTTACCGGAACCTTCGTCAATGTGCCGGGGGAAGATTTTGCCGGGCGGATGCTGGCCTGGCGGGTGGGTCAGCTTGATATGATCCGCACGGATTCTACGCATTCAGGGGTGGGGCGTACGCCTTTGCCGCAGAACGAGGAGCGATTGATCCTTCATCTGCAATGCCGGGGCACCAGCGAACATGCGCAGAAGCGTGCGGAATGTGCGCTGCAACCCGGTGACTTTGTGCTGGCAAGTCCGCATGAGCCGTATTCCATCAAGCTTAGCGGCCATGAAATGCTGGTGGTGGAGTTTCCGCGTGCCCCACTGGTCGAGCGCTTTCCCGATGTGGACGATGCGCTGATGCAACGCATGTGCGGATCAACGCCGGGGGGGCGAGTGTTCCACGATTTCCTGCTTTCGCTGTGGCAGCATGGCGAGCGGGCGGGCGAAGATCCTGAATGGGAAACCGGCGTCAACGCGGTGTTCTATGACCTTGCGGCGATGGCCATGCGTGGAGCGCAGCGTCCGCAGGCGGTGATCGGCGAGGATGATCTGCGAGCACGGGTCACGACGATGGTGGCCGCGCATCTGGAAGACCCATCGTTGCGCACTGCTTCGATTGCCGATGCCTGCCGCATTTCCATGCGCACGGTGCAGAACGTTTTTGCGGCAATGGGCACGACGCCGACAGCTTATGTTCTGGAACAGCGGCTGAAGCGCGCGGCTGACCGCTTGGTTGCACGGCCTGACGCCAGCATTACCGAAATCGCGTTTGAGCTGGGCTTCAACGACAGCGCCTATTTCACGCGGTGCTTCCGCCAACAGTTCGGTGCAGCGCCGCGCGATTGGAGGCTGGGGCGCCGGACTGTGTAGTGAAAACAGAGATCTGCCGCGCAGCATTTGCGCGTCAGTCCTGATCAGCTTGCGCGCCAGTGCAAGCCACGATTTCCGTCAGCACGTATCACGCTGGCGAGATCTTGGGAGCCGCCTTGACAGGCAGTTCCGCCACCAAGACCAACAGGGAGAGAAAAGCATGAGAATGGCATCGATTTCCATTGCCGCAATGGCAGCGGCCATCGCCGTACCGGCATTCGCGCAGGACAACGCGCAGGCCGAGGAAAGCACTGGCGGCATTGCCCAGATCGTGGTGACCGCACAGAAGCGCGCTGAGAACGTGCAGGACGTGCCAATTGCTATTTCGGCCTTCAGCGCCGATGCATTGCAAGAGCGCGCCGTCGGCAGCGTGGCCTCGCTTTCCAACATTTCGCCGAACGTGACGCTTGACGCGGGCACACCGTTCTCGGGCTCGTCCGCCGTGCTTTCGGCCTATATTCGCGGCATTGGCGCGAACGATTTTGCCTTCAACATCGATCCGGGCGTGGGTGTGTATCTGGACGGCGTTTATCTTGCGCGGTCGGTTGGCGCGAACCAGGATCTGCCTGACGTTGAACGCATCGAAGTGCTCAAAGGGCCGCAGGGCACGCTGTTTGGTCGCAATACCATTGGCGGTGCCATTTCCATCGTGACGCACGATCCGGGTGATGAGTTCCGCTTCAAGGGCGATGTAACCACCGGCAGGTTCGGTCTGTTGCAGACCCGCGGCACAGTTGACCTGCCGCTGACGGACGGCCTTGCTGCATCGGTCAGTTTCTCGACCAAGAACCGCGACGGCTATGTGAAGCGGGTGGCGTTCCCCGGTGCTGAAAACTTCGATTCAACGCCGATCACAAACTACAAGGCCGCAGGTTACAACAACATCGGCTATGGCACGGAGGGTGGCGACAACAGCTGGAACCTGCGCGGCAAGCTGCGCTATGACAACAAGACCAACCTGCGCATCACGCTGTCGGGAGACTACAGCAATATCGACCAGTCGCAGTTGGCCAACACGCTGATCTCCACCACATCGGCCGTTTTTGCAGGAACCTACAACTGTGCAATCGAAGGTATCGTGGCTGACTCCTGCGGGGGCGGCCCTCCTTCGTTTGCCTACATCGGTGGCATTGGTGGTCTGAACAGCATTTTCGACAATCCCACCGTATTTGGGGTGAACGTGGATGCCGATCCGAACAACAACCGGTTGCCCTATGATAACCGGTTTGTTTCGGGCGATGTCGACGTATCCTATGCCAACGGTAACAACTATTCGAAGATGAAGTCCTATGGCGGTTCGGGCACGATCGAGTTCGATCTGTCCGACACGGTGATGATCAAGTCGATCACCGCCTATCGCGAGCTGCACTGGAATGCGGGCATGGACCTCGACAGTTCGCCGCTCAACTTCCTGCATACCAGCTTCACCATGAACCAGTACCAGTTCAGCCAGGAAGTTCAGCTGAACGGTTCGGCGATGGACAAGACGCTGAACTATGTGCTGGGCGCATACTTCTTCAAGGAAGCGGGCGACCTTCATGACTATGTGACCTTTGCCGAAGGTCTGTTGCAGGTTGACGGTCCGAACGACCTTTCGACCAAGAACTACGCGTTCTTCGGTCAGATCGACTATCGCCCCACGGAACAGTTCGGCATCACCATCGGTGGCCGTTACACCAAGGAAAACAAGACTTTCGAAGGCTTCCAGTCGGACGCCAACGGGCTGACCTACAAGATCCTCAATCAGGTTGGTGTGCCGGAGTGTGCTTCGATCAACCCGATTTCGGATGCCTGCCGCATTGCCGCGGGCTTCCCCAATCAGGGCGAACCGCTGCGGTATTACATTGCAGGAACCCAGCGCAAATCGTTCAGCGACTTTTCGCCCAAGATCGGTCTGCAATATCACCCGACCGACGACGTGATGCTCTATGGCAGCTGGTCGAAGGGGTACAAGACCGGTGGCTGGACCACGCGCCTGTCCAACCCGCTGCCTACTGCGCCTGACTTCGATGAAGAAAAGGCGACTACGTGGGAAGTGGGCGTAAAGTCCATGTTCCTCGACAATCGCCTGCAAATCAACGCTGCGGCGTTCCATACCGACTATAAGGGCATCCAGCTGAACTTCCAGCAGGGCGTCTCGCCGACCATTCAGAACGCAGGCGATGCACGGATCAAGGGCTTCGAAGTTGAGGTTGTTGCAGCCCCCACGGACGGCTTCCTGATCAACGCGTCGGTGGGCTATACCGATGCAACCTATACGGCGGTGCTGGCAGGGGCGCAGGTTGCAGCGAACCCGTTCCAGGCGGGCGTGTTCCCCGGCGCCGATCTGCCCAAGACGCCCAAGTGGAAGTTCAACGTCAGCCCGCGCTATGAACTGTCGGTGGGTGGTGATGCCAAGGTTGTGATCCTTGGCGACTGGACCCACACCACGTCGCTTTGGAACGATACCGAGCGCGCGTTCCTGTTGCAGCGTGGACCGACCGACATCGTCAACGGCAACATCAGCTACAAGTCAGGCAACCATTGGGATCTGACCGTGGGTGTCACCAACATCACCGACGAACGTTATCTGGTGACCGGCCAGGCGCAAATCACCGGTGGCCAGTTCTACGGCACCTACAGCCGCCCGCGTGAATGGTTTGCGCGGCTTGGCGTGGAATTCTGATCGAACACAGCGCGGGCGGGCTTGGACCGCTTCAGGCTCGCCCGCGTTCCAACATTTCGGAGAGAGACAATGCCTGAGGCAGCGCACGCGGAATTCTGGAGGGACATCAAGCCGGTAGACAAGGTGTTCCGCGAGGGCAGCTTGCCGGAAGTCTACCTTCCCAAGATTGCCGAGGGTGACGAACGGTACTGGGTGCCGATTTCGGAGACGGTGTTTTCGAAGCCGGTCTGGATCAGCCCAACAAAGAACATGTGGGCCGATGTCCTGATGAGCAAGACAGCCGGGCTGGTGAACCGCCATTACCATCCGCACCCGATCTGGGCCTACACCATCAGTGGCAAGTGGGCCTATCTCGAGCATGAATGGACCGCGACCGCTGGCGACTTTGTTTATGAGACGCCGGGCGAGAGCCACACGCTGGTCTGCTATGAACACGAAGACCCGATGAAAGTGTTCTTCGTCGTTTCCGGCCCGCTGATGTGGCTGGATGAAGAGGGCAATACTGTCGACCACTATGATGTGTTCGATTACATCAAGGCCGCGCGTGAGCATTACGACAAGGTCGGCATCGGTGCTGACTATGTTGATACGCTAATCCGTTGAGAGGATTTCCCAAATGACCGTGATGACCGCACCGCCATCGGACAAGGCCGAGATTGTCGATGTGCCCTTTGCGCACAAGGAACTGGTGGCTCGGCTCAGCCCTGGCGGACGCTATATCGATGCGCAGACCGATGTGGACAGCCCGTGGGTGCCGTTTGGTGAAAATGCGGCGATCAAGCATCTGGCGTTCGATGTACGGCAGAACCTCTATTCCAACATCCTGTGGGTGAAGGGGCCGGGCGTGATCGGCACGCATTTTCATCGCGGCACGATCACGATGGTCTGCCTTGAAGGCAGCGTCCGCTATCTGGAATATGATTGGGTGGCGACGCCGGGTGGATTGATCCTTGAGACGCCGGGCGAGAGCCACACGCTGGTCACCGATCATCCGCAGGGCTGCAAACTGTTCGGTTGGATGCAGGGACCGATCGAATTCTACGATTCCAACGCGGTGCTGGTCGATACCACCGACGTATGGTGGTTCATCAACCACTACGAGACGCACTGCCGCGAGAACGGCATCGCCATCAACCCCAAGCTCTATCTCTGAGGCACACATGGCCAGCATGACTGCACCGCCTTCCGGCGCTTACAAGATCGTCGACGTTCCCGAACTCTACGGCGATTTGATCCGCGCCAAGGGCGTGGAGGGCACCTATGTCGGCTTGTCCGAAGTAGAAAGTCCGTGGGTGCCGTTTGGCGACAATGCCGCGATCCGGCATCTTGCGTTTGACGTGCGCGAGAATGTTTATGTCAACGTGCTGTGGATCAAAGGGCCGGGCGTGATCGGCACGCACAAGCACCGGGGCAAGGTGTGGGCCGTGGGGCTGGAAGGTTCGTTCCGCTATCTGGAATACGATTGGGTTTGTCGGGCCGGGGACTTCATCACCGAAACGCCGGGCACCGCGCACACGCTGGTTACCGACGATCCCAATGGGATGAAAGCGCTGTTCCACATGCAAGGGGCCAACGAGTTCTTCGATGAACATGGCAACCATGTGGAAACGCTCGACGTGTGGTGGTTCATGAATCACTACGAGAGCTACTGCAAGGAGCATGGCATCGCGATCAACCCTGCGCTCTATCTGTAGAGGCGCGGGCGTGAGCGGGGAGAAGATGCCGGTGTCGAAGCTCTCCGCCCAGCCGGAGGGCACGTATCTGCGCAACACTTGGTATGTTGCCGGGTGGGCTGGCGATCTGGGTGAAGCGCCGCAGCAGCGGACGTTCCTAGAAGAACCCGTGGCGTTGTTCCGTGATGGGGACGGCGTGGCACAGGCGGTAAGTGGGCGCTGCCCGCACCGGTTTGCGCCGTTGGGGCACGGCAGCGTGGTTGAGGGTGCGCTGATGTGTCCCTACCACGGGCTGCGGTTCGATGGCGGTGGGCGGTGCGTCCACAATCCGCACCCCGGCGGCCAGCTTCCCGACGTGCAGTTGCGGGTCTATCCGCTGGTTGAACGGCACGCGCTGTTGTGGATATGGATGGGCGAGGCAGAGAAGGCTGATGCCGAGCTGATCCCGGACTTCTCGTGGCTTTCCGACCTGAAGTGGGAAGCGGTGCGCGGGGCAACTGTGGCAGAGGGGCACTTCGAGCTTTACAGCGACAACATCCTCGATCTGAGCCACGCCAATTTCGTCCACCCAGCGCTTGTGGCGAGCGCCTTTACCGAGGGCGAGCGCAAGTTCTGGCAGGATGGCGAGAACGTCTTTGCCGAATACGTGCGGCTGAACGATCTCCTTTCCGTGGGCATTTCTGCGGTGATGGGCACCGAGGGGCGGCCGCAGGACTTCTACGGCATGGTCAAATGGCACGCGCCCGCGGTTCTCTATTTCGATTTCCGTGCTGGTGAGCCGGGCACACCACGCGAGGATTGTACGCTACTCCCATCGCTCCATGCCTTCACGCCCGAAACGCCGGATACCACGCACTATTTTTGGGCAACTGCGCGGGACTACAAGTTGGGCGATGCCGCGTTCACTGCTGCGATGCGCGGGGCGTTGGAGTTTGCGTTTGAACAGGAGGACATGCCGATCATTCGCGACAGCCACCGGTTGATGCGGGGGAAGGACTTCTGGGACCTGCGGCCACTGATCCTTGGCGGGGACGGTGGTGGGGTCCGCGCACGACGGATGTTGCAAAGGCTGATCGAGCGCGAACAGCAGCAGGACGCTATCGTAAAACCATAACGAATAGAGGATGCAAATGGGAACGCTGGACAGGTTCGATATCAAAGGGCGCTCTGCGCTCGTAACAGGTGCAGCATCGGGCATCGGCCTGGCTTATGCCGCAGCGATGGCTGAGGCGGGCGCAGCGGTGACGCTGGCCGATATCGACGCCGAAGGAGCCGAGCGCGAGGCCGCGAGGCTGCGCAGTGAAGGCTACGAAGTTCGGGCAGACACAATCGACGTAGCTGATTGGGATCAGGTGGTGGCAGCGTTTGACGCCCACGCGAAGGCCTATGGTGGGCTGGACATCTGTTTTGCCAATGTGGGGATCGATACCGGCGCGGGGTTCTGGAACCCGGCGGGACATCGCAATCCCGATGGGCAGGTCGATACCTATGACCACAAACGCTGGGAACGTTCGATCCAGGTGAATCTCAACGGCGTGTTCCATACCGTGAGCAACGCGGTGCGGATCATGAAGCAGGATGGGCGCTCCAACGGACGCACCGGAGGGTCGATCATTGCCACGGCGTCAAATGCGGGGCTGGTGACCGAGCCGATTGTCGGTCTGCCCTATATGCCTGCAAAAGCCGGCGTTCTGCACATGGTCCGCGCGCTGGGGCTTGAACTGGCGGAGTTCGGTATCCGCATCAATGCGATTGCGCCGGGACCGTTCGTGACCAACATCGGCGGTGGCTGGCTCAAGAAGGACCCGGTCGCGCGCGCGGCATGGGACGCGATCGTGCCCTTGGGGCAGGTGGCCGAAACCGAACAGCTGAAGCCGTTGGCCCTGATGCTGGCGTCTGACGCATCGGATTACATGACCGGCAGCCATGTGGTGATCGATGGCGGCATGATGCTTGGCAAGTACAAGTAGGAGTATCAGTCATGCGCGCCGCCGTGATGCAGGGCCTGCACAAGCCGCTTGCCATCGAAACCATCGATGACCCGACGCCGGGAGCGGGCGATGTGGTGGTCAAGGTGGGCCGCTGCGGCATTTGTGGATCGGATCTGCACATGACCGAAGACCCTGCTTATGGTCAGGGCGCGGGGTCGGTGCTGGGCCACGAATTTGCCGGCGAAATCGTGGCGCTGGGCAAAGGCGTTGAGGGCTTGCGCGCAGGGGATCTCGTCTCGGTCATCCCGCTGAAGAGTTGTGGGCAGTGCCATGCCTGCCGCACTGGCGCTGTGCAGTGGTGTGATAGCTTCGGGTTGCAAGGCGGAGGCTACGCCGAATATGCACTGACCCGGCCCAACCAATGCGTGCGGCTGCCCGCCAGTGCCAGCCTTGCCGATGGCGCAATTGTGGAACCGCTGGCAGTGGCGCTGCATGGTGTTGCGCTCAGTCGCATGACGATTGGTGACAGGGTGCTGGTGCTGGGGGCAGGGCCGATTGGCCTGGCAGTGGCGTTCTGGGCACGGCGTTTTGGGGCTGGCCGCGTGGTGGTGCAGGACTTGGCCGCATGGCAGCGAGACCGTGCCTTGCAGATGGGGGCGCACGATTTTGTGGTCGATGCCGCCGATCCGGTGGGCAGCGCAGAGCGCGCAATAGGCGGCAAGGCGGACATCGTGTTCGAATGCGTAGGCGCGCCGGGGCTGATCGCGCAGGCGGTCGATCAGGTGCGCAACGATGGCAGCATCGTGCTGCTGGGCCTGTGTACCCGGCCTGATACCTTCAATAGCTTTGCCATGCTGTCAAAGCAGGTGAGGCTGATAACGTCCGCCTTCTTTACGCGGCAGGAGTACGAGGCTGCGCTCGATGCACTGGATCGCGGGGCCGTGGAGCCGCGCTTGCTGGTGACCGACACAATCGGGTTGGGAGCGACGCCCGACATTTTCGAGAGCCTGCGCAAACGCACCCATCAGTGCAAGGTGCTGATCGATCCTTCGATTTGAAAGTCTGAACTCGTATCGATGTCGCTCTTGCGCACATTTATGCAATCGATTGTTGTCATATGCAGATCGCTGTGGCATGACAATCGCAACGCTGATGCTGCCAACACAGGCAGTGCGGCTTTCGGGAGAGTCGATCGGTGCAGGCCAGCAATAGCTACGAAAGTGACGGTGCCGCCGTATCATTGTCAGGCCCAGTGGCCACGCCGATGCGCCCGCATCTCCCGCTCTCGCGCATTCTTGAAATGAACCTCGGCTTCCTTGGCCTGCAATTCAGCTTCGGATTGCAGCAAGGCAATATGGGGCCAATCTACAGCTATCTGGGGGCAGATGAATCGCAACTGCCGATGCTGCAATTGGCAGGGCCAATCACCGGCCTGCTGGTGCAACCGATCATCGGCGCATTGAGCGACCGGACGTTGAGCCGCTGGGGACGCCGCACGCCCTATTTCCTGATTGGTGCCGTCCTGTGTTGTCTTGGCCTGTTCTTCATGCCGCTTTCCAGTTCGATCCTGATGGCAGTTTCGCTGCTGTGGATTTTGGATGCGGGCAACAATATCACCATGGAGCCTTACCGCGCCTATGTTTCGGACCGATTGAACCCGGACCAGCGGCAGGCGGGATTCCTTTCGCAAAGCGCGTTTACCGGCCTTGCCCAGATGCTGGCGTTCCTTACGCCTTCGTTGCTCGTTGGCTTCGGGATGAGCCGGGACTGGGTGGACGATCATGGCATTCCCTACACCGTGCGCGTGGTATTCATGATCGGAGCGGTGCTTTCGCTGGCAACGATCCTGTGGTCGGTGCTGCGGGTGCCGGAACTGCCGCTGACACCGCAGGAGCGCGATCACATCGCAGCGCAACCAAAGGGCGCGTGGGCTACATTGCGCGAGATCGGCGATGCAATTGTCGAGATGCCGGTGGCGATGCGCAAGTTGGGGTTGATGAGCCTGTTCCAGTGGGTCGGCATGTCGGGCTACTGGACTTATGCCGTCTATTCGATGAGCCGGACCGTCTATGGCACGGCAGACGTTCATAGTGGCGCGTTCCGTGAAGCTGTGCTGACCAATGGCGAAGTTGCGGCGTTCTACAACGCGATTGCGTTTGTAACCGCCTTTGCAATGGTCCCGCTGGTCCGGCGGATCGGGCCGGGGCCACTCCATGCATTGTGCCTGTTTGCAGGTGGGGCGGGCATGTTCGTGCTTCCCGGCATCACCGACAAGGCCCTGCTCTTCCTGCCCGCTGTGGGCATCGGTCTGGCATGGGGGAGCATCATGGGGAACCCCTATGCGATCCTCAGCAACGCAATTCCGCCGCAGCGTACGGGCGTTTACATGGGGATATTCAACATGATGATCGTGATCCCGATGCTGATTTTTGCCGTGGTGATGAGCCGGCTTGATCTGGGCTTCGTGTCGATCGGGTTTGATGGATACAAGCTGATGCTTGGCAACGATCCACGCAACATGTTGATGTTCAGCGGCGTGTGCCTAGTGTTTGGCGGGCTATCGGTGCTGTGGGTGCGCGAAGGCCGGGTGGGCGCGATACCACGGGCGCAAGCGGCATGACCCCGTCAACCTGACTGCGCGATTGGCGCCGCCCAACTACCTGCTGTTTCGGAAAGTCTGCAATGCCTGAGTTGACCATACCAGTTCAATCGATTGCTCCCTTCGGCGCAAGCCGCTGGGAGCCTACGGGATACGCCGACGTGCCGCCGATTCCGCTGATTGGTCAGCGTGAAGTCGATCGCCTGTTTGACGATCTCGATCTGTGGGATTGCTGGCCGCTGGCGCACGAGGATGGGCACACAGTTTCTCATATGGGGCGCAATTGGTGGTTCTTCCTTTCGGCCCCGGTCTTTGCCGATCCGGTAGAGCGGCACGGCCACGCGCGCATCCGCCTGCTTTCGCGGGGTGAAGATGGCTGGCGCGATCATGGCAATGCCTTTGCCGATGGCTTCACCCCGGGCAGCCGCGAATGGGCGGGGTGCTGCGTGCTGATGGACGATGGAGAAACAGTGCAGCATTTCTTCACCGCTGCTGGTCGCCGGGGTGAGCCTGTCGCAACGTTCGAACAACGCATCTACGTTAGCGTGGGTCGATTGACGCCGGACGGTCCGGCGGCATGGCAGACTCCGCAAGAGATCTTTGTGGCAGACGGCATCCGCTATGTTCTCGACCGGCAGGACAAGGGTGCGCCGGGGCTGATCAAGGGTTTCCGCGACCCTGCCTGGTTGCGCGATCCTGCTACAGGCAAGGCGCATCTGCTTTTCACCGGCAGCGCGGGTTGGGACGATGGGGGCTTCAACGGCGTGATTGGGATGGCGACGCTGGAAGCCGATGGGTGGGTGCTGAACGATCCGCTGATCGAGGCTGTGGGCATCAACAATGAACTGGAGAGACCACACGTAATCGCGCGTGACGGGCGCTACTACCTGTTCTGGTCAACACAGACGCACACTTTTGCGCCCGATGCAGTTGCCGGGCCAAATGGCTTGTACGGCGCGGTTGCAGAAAGCCTATCCGGCCCTTGGCGTTTGATTAATACCGGGGGGCTGGTAGCCGCCAATCCCGAAACCGAGCCAAAGCAATCTTACAGTTGGTGGGTGACAGGCGAGGGCGAGGTGTGGAGCTTCGTTGACTACTGGGGAATGGCAGGGCGGTCGCTTGCCGATCATCCCGAATTGCTGCGCAGCAATTTCGGCGGCACGCCAGCGCCACGATTTCAGCTTGTGTTTGATGGCAACGCCGTAACAGTCGGTTGAAGATCAGGCGCTTTCGCGCAGGACCAGTTCGGGCTGCATGACGATGGAGGGTGCGTCCTCTCCTGCAAGGCGGCGGCGCAAGGCATCAACCATCGCGCGAGCGCCCGCCGCAATATCCTGCCGCACGGTCGTCAATTGTGGGACCATGCGCTGCGACAACGGCAGATCATCAAACCCGGTTACGGCTACGCGATCCGGCACGGCAATGCCGCGTTCGTGAAGCAGCCGGATCGTTGTCATTGCTATGATGTCCGACGCGCAGACAATCCCGTCCACAGCCTCGCCGATTTCGTCCAGATGCGCGGCGATCTGGCTGGCCATTTCATCGCTGGCAAGATGCGTGGGAAAAGCACGCAATGTTGCCCCGGGCGCAGTGGCGAGCGCCTGTTCCGCCCCGGCAAGGCGATCGGCAATTTCAGGCCCCTTGGTATCGCCAAAAAAAGCGAGGCGTCTGGCACCGCGTTCCAGCAAACGCTTTGCGGCAAGGCGTCCGCCTGCTGCGTTGTCCACGCCGACGGTGCATTGCACTTGCCCTTCGCGATGACTGCCCCAGACAACCAGCGGCTTGTAGTATTGCGCCACGCGTTCGATTGCTTCGGTCTGGTTTGATTGCCCGATCACCAACGCGCCATCGAGCATCCCGGAATCGACGATCCGGTCGAGCCACTCATCATCACCGGGGATCACGCGCGAGAGCATGAGATCGTGGCCGCTCTCGGTAAGCTCATCAGCCAGATAACCGAACAGCGTCATGAAGAACGGGTCGGAAATGTGCTGGCGCCGTTCGTGCCCCAGCGGGATGACGACGCCGATCACGCCTGTCTGCTGTGTGCGCAACCGGCGCGCCATCTGGTTGGGCCGAAAGCCGTGTTCGCGGGCCAGGGCCTGAATGCGTTCGCGCGTTTCCTTGTTGACCAGCGATTTGTCGGCAAGGGCGCGCGATACAGTGCCCGCAGAAACGCCCGCCATGCGCGCGAGTTCTGCGATGTTTTTGATCCTAGCCGGTTTTGTGCCGTCGTTCATCGAACCTGATTTTCCTGCGCAGCGATATACGTGCGCCCAGCGCACCCCACGTCCCGGCCATGGTGATGCGTTGCAAATCACGCGCATGTCAACCTGAATGGGGGAGTTCCTATCCAGTGCTGTCGTAGTTTTGACACGCAAATGACGTAGAATGCAATCGATTGCGATTTTTGTTGCAAACGATTGTTGTAGTGTTTATCCGACGATTGATTGATTCCTGCGGAACATGCAGGAGCTTCTTGGTGGGAGGATTTATGAAGCTGTCTCCATTCTATGGCTGTGCCTCGGCTGCTGCGCTTGCCAGTGCCCTGATTGCTGTGCCTGCGGTTGCGCAAAATGCCGCGCAAGCTGATGCTGCCGAAGCCGTCCCTGAATCGGTCGGGCTTGACGCAATCGTTGTAACGGCATCGGGCCGTGACAAGACGCAGCTCAATTCAGCCGTCTCCGTCAGCTCGATCTCGGCCGACACGATCCTTGCCATACGCCCGACTTCAGAAGCCGAAGTTTTCCGCGCGATTCCGGGCATCCAGGTGGCTGGTACGGCGGGCCCGGGTGGTAACTCGAACATCGCAGTGCGCGGCCTTCCTGTGGCCACGGGCGGTTCGCCGTTCGTACAGATCCAGGAAGATGGTTTGCCGACCGTTCTGTTCGGCGACATCCAGTTCGGCAACAACGATTACTGGACCCGGTTTGATGCCTCGGTGGCCAATGTCGAAGGCGTCCGTGGTGGTTCGGCGGGCACATTTGCATCGCAGGCGCCGGGCGCGGTCATCAACTACATCAGCCACACCGGCAAGCAGGAAGGCGGCTACATCTCGATCAATCGCGGCCTCGGCTATGACGAGACGCGCGCCGATTTCCGCTATGGCGGCCCGATCAGCGATACGCTGTATTTCCACGTCGGCGGCTATGTGAAGAATGGCCGTGGCCCGTTGAAGGCGGATTACACGCTTTCGGATTCCTTCCAGATCAAAGGCAGCCTGACCAAGGAATTTGGCGAAGGTCGCGGCTATTTCCGCATGTTGGTCAAAGTGGCCGATACCCAGGAGCCGAACTACACCGGCGCGCCCGCTCTAGCCACGATCAATGGCAAGCAGGTCACCAACATTCGCCCCTATCCGGCCCAGTCGGCCCCAAGCTGCGATTTTGGCCAAGTCGGAGAACGTTTTGGGAACGTGGCATTCGGTATTGACGATGGAAATCATAGAAGAGGACAGT
>NZ_NCII01000025.1 GCF_002256775.1 Novosphingobium sp. 17-62-19
CCGCCATCACAGACGATGTGGTCGAGGCGGCCCGAAGCACCCTCGTCATCGGTGCCACGTAGCACTGGAGAACCGTGCCAATCAGCGCCGGAGGTCACACAAAGGAAAGGTCGGTGCGCTGGTGGCAATGGCCTTTGGCGTGGTTTTGACGGCGGTGACGGCGGGCTGGCCGTGGGTGCTGATCCCGGCGGTCGTGATGGGCATTACCGGCACATGGATCTGGACCCGCGCCGAATAGCGGTAGATCGCCGATAAGTTTTGTTCCCTATTTGTTCCATTTCGGATAGAGTCTGCAAGGACTCAAACGGAACGGATTCGCCCCCATGATTTCGCTGACCATCGGCCCTGCTGAGGACTGGTTTTCTTGGTCGGTCAGCCTGATCGGCGCGCTGGCCTGGCCGCTGGCGGCGCTGGTCATCGCACTGGTGTTCCGCCGCCCGCTGCTGACCCTGCTGGCGCGGCTGGATGAACTGAGCTGGGGCGACAAGGCGGCGCGCTTTGCGCACAAGCTCGACCGGCTGGAATCCGAAGCCCCACCCGCGCTGGCCGAGCCGGACGGCCCGGAAATAGCCCTGACCGGCGATCATGGCCGCTTCATCAAGCTGCTCGACCTTTCGCCCAACGCCGCCGTGCTCGATTCATGGTCGCGCGTGGAAGAGGCGCTGCAGGGCCTCGCACTGGCGCATTCTCTGGCCAGCACCGACGCCGCCAAGGCCAGCCGCGCCCTCCAGCAACGCGGGGTGCTGCCCGCGCGCACCGTCGGCATGATCGGAGAAATGCGCTCGCTTCGCAACGCCGCCGCGCACAATCAGGACATCTCGGTGTCCGACGCACTACGCTTCCGCAATCTGGCGAAGGGGGTGCTGAATGAGATCAGGTTGGCGTGAGGGGGCCTACGCTCCCATCCCCCAAAAACGTCGTCATCCTGAACTTGTTTCAGGATCCATTGTGCCGATCAAGCTGCCGTCTGTGCCGAGAAATAGACCCTGAAACAAGTTCGGGGTGACGGCGGGTTTTGGCGAAAACAGTGATGGGCTACGGTCGAAATCTAGTATGAAGTGAAATAGCAGGTGTTATACAATGGACTATACATGTTCTATATTAGACAGGCAGCAAAAGATATTCAACGAAGTCCTCGGTAAGCTCGTAACGATCTATGTCGTTATATTTTATATCTATCAAGGCGCCATAATTTTCCATTATCCGTAGTTTGCTAAGCAAATCATCATGCTCTTCAAAGTATAATGTAAAGTAAGAGCGAACTCCCCCTCCATAACTCCAACCTTTACTAAAGGCTATAATTTCCCGTGTGAATGGGCTTTTGACGACGTCGTTCCGCATTTCTGAAATCAGAGCGGGGATCATTTTTTCCAAGCGTTCAAACGTGCGCGAAACAGCTATCGTAAAGCCGCGCAAGCCCAAGTAGGCTCTCATCTCGGCTAGTGTTTTCCATTCCCGGAGTTGCTCTGTAGGGTGGCTCGATAAATCAACGTCGACAAGGCGACTGCAAGTCTGACACAGCCAAATTCCGTTCTCAGCTGCTGCACGCTCCTCGTTTGTAAGAGCAGGATCAAACCGTGGGCCGCCTTCCGCCGCAGCGGTTATGTGTGCAGCTACACCAATACTCGCGACGTCGTCACTACCGTCCGGTCCAATTGTTGGTCGAAGACATGCTGGGTTCGAACATCTGTAGCCAGCTCTTTGAGAAATCTGCCGAATTGTCGGTTGCCGGAAGTTGTCACGAGAAATCATTTCAACATTAAGCCTCTGACGAACCCTCTATGCAAGGGGTACGTGCGAGACGACCGGCGTGTTTGCACAGGTCTTTTTGAGCTGGTGCCTCACAAACGAATTTGCGCTCCAGAGCGTGTGATCGTCGGGTCCAGCATGACAATCCCGCCTACCCCTCTACCGCCTCCCGCAGCACCGCAATCCCCCGCTCCCGCTGCACGCGCAGTTCTTTCTTCAACACCACCGGATCGCGCGCGAAGATAAAGCCAAAGCTCACCCCGCCTTCCTTGCCGATGGTCGCGTGGTGCAGCTTGTGGGCCTGCACCAGTCGCTTGGCATAGCCGCGCTTGGGGACCCAGCGAAACCAGCGTTGGTGGACGAGGCCATCGTGGACCAGTGTGTAGATCGCGCCATAGGCCATCACGCCGAGGCCGATGAAGGTGGCGGGCCACCATGCCTCTGCGCCCAGCACCAGCGGGCTGCCGAGGATGAAGAAGTTGATCGAAATGGCCGCTCCGACCACGGCATAAAGGTCGTTCCTTTCAAAGAAGCCATCGTGCGGTTCGTGGTGATCGCGGTGCCAGCCCCAGCCGAAGCCGTGCATGATGTATTTATGACTGGACCACGCCACACCTTCCATGACGAGCACCGTGGCGACGATAATCAGGAGGGCAACAAGCGTCTGCATGGGCGCTCCATACACCGCGCAAATCGGCTCCGCGACACATTCTTACACTTTGCCCGAAAGTCGCGACGGGTTGTTTTTCTGGCGTTCAGGCGGCGGGGGGCAAATTGGCTTCAGCAACCAAGTGAGGAGCAATCCAATGCGCAAGACCATTATCGCAGCCGCCCTTTCCGCCGTGATCGCCACCGGTTTTGCCGGCACCGCATCGGCCCATTCCTATGGCCGGGACAATGACCGCTACCCCGGCGGCAACCGCGCCGAGGCATCCTATCTGACGCCTGCCCGCAACGCCGAAATCCGCCGCGACATCTATGCGCTCGACGCCCGCATCCAGCGCGCTCAGTACAACCGCGCGATCTCGCCCCGTGAAGCCCAAGGCCTGCGCCGCGATGCGCAGGACATCAAGCAGACCTACACCCGCTATGCCAATCGCGGCCTTTCGGTGGGGGAATACCGCACGCTCGAACGCCGCGTTGCCACCATCAACCAGCGCCTGCGGATCGAGAAGCGCGACCGTGATGGCCGCAGGGGCTGAAAGTAACCGCTTGGCGTAACAAAATTACGCTCAAGACACCAAAGGCCCGCCCTTTCCTGCTTGAATTGCAGGGAGGGCGGGCCTAACCGCTTGACGCTATGACACAGACTCCGCGCACACTTTACCAGAAGATCTGGGATGCCCACGTTGTTGAACAGCGCGATGATGGCACGGCCCTCATCTATATCGACCGGCATCTGGTGCATGAAGTGACCAGCCCGCAGGCGTTCGAGGCGCTGCGCGTGGCGGGCCGGAAAGTGCGCCGCCCCGATTTGACGCTGGCGGTGCCCGATCACAACCTGCCCACCACCGCGCGGCGCTCTGCCGATGGCCAGCGCGTGCCGATTGCCGATGTGGAATCGGCGCAGCAGCTGGAAGCGCTGGAGCGCAATGCGCCCGAATTCGGCATCCGCTATATCGGTGATGCCGATGCGGAGCAGGGCATTGTCCACGTCGTCGGGCCGGAGCAAGGCTTCTCGCTGCCGGGCGCGACTATCGTGTGCGGTGACAGCCACACCGCCTGCCACGGCGGGCTGGGCGCGCTGGCCTTCGGTATCGGCACCAGTGAGGTGGAGCACGTGCTTGCCACGCAGACGCTGCTGCTCAAGCAGTCCAAGAGCATGGAAGTGCGCGTCGAAGGCACGCTGCTGCCGGGCGTGACGGCCAAGGACGTGGTGCTGCACATCACCGGCGTGCTGGGCGCGGCGGGCGGCACCGGGTCGGTCATCGAATATACGGGGCAGGTGATCCGCGATCTTTCGATCGAAGGGCGCCTGACCATCTCGAACATGGCGATCGAACATGGCGCGCGGGCAGGGCTGTGTGCGCCGGACGAGAAGACGATCGCCTATATCAAGGGCCGCCCCTATGCGCCCAAGGGTGCCGATTGGGACAAGGCCGTGGCATGGTGGACCAGCCTCGCCACCGATCCGGGCGCGACATACGACAAGGTCGTGGTGATCGACGGCAAGGACATTGCGCCCTCGGTCACCTGGGGCACCAGCCCTGAGGACGTGTTGCCGATTTCGGGCGTGGTGCCTGCGCCGGAATCGTTCGCCGATCCTTCCAAGCAGGAAGCGGCCAAGGCCAGTCTCGCCTATATGGGCCTGACGCCGGGGCAGCGCATGGAGGACGTGGAGGTGCAGAACATCTTCATCGGGTCCTGCACCAACAGCCGCATCGAAGACATGCGCGCTGCCGCCGCTGTGCTGAAGGGCCGCAAGAAGGCCGACAACGTGAAGTGGGCCATCGTCGTGCCGGGGTCCGGCCTTGTAAAGAAGATGGCCGAGGACGAAGGGCTGGACCGCGTGTTCATCGAAGCGGGCTTCGAATGGCGCGAGCCGGGCTGTTCGGCGTGTCTCGGCATGAACCCGGACAAGGTGCCTGCGGGCGAACGCTGCGCATCGACCTCCAACCGCAACTTCGTGGGCCGCCAAGGGCCTGGCGCGCGCACGCATCTGGTCAGCCCGGCAATGGCGGCTGCGGCGGCGGTGACCGGGCGGTTGACCGACGTGCGCAAGCTGATCGGCTGAGGCCTAAATGGCGGGCCTGCCCACCGCTGCGCTGCAACTGGCGGGGTTTCTGATGGCACACGCCTTCTGGGCGACGTCTGATTTGCCAGCGGGCGGAACGTATCAGCCGCAATCGCTGTGTATGCGGACCGATGGCAGCCGTTCGTTGCAGAGCTTTGAAGGCCCCACGCCCAAGGCGCAGGACGATGCCGCCCGCGCCTTCATCACCGGCGGCGCGGCGCAGTGGCCTGATTGCGCCATCGCGCGGCAGGTGAAAGTCGGCACGCCTTCGGGGGATGTCGATGCGCTGGTGATCGATGTAGTGCAGAACGGCAGCAACGTGATGACCGTGGTGCAAGCCTTCCGCCCCGCCGCAAAGGGCTTCCGCCTGCTGGGCGATGAACTGGTGATGGGCGATGGCGGCCCGCTCCCGCCGCTCCCCGCCGCCCAAGCCGCTGCGGCCATGCGCGAAGGCGCGATTGACCACCCCGGTCTTGGCGACAAATGGCAGGAATGGGAAGTGGCGCGTGATCGGGTGAGCCCGCTGGTGACGCGCTGAGCGGCGCAAGCCAAAACCTAACCCGCTCATGCTGAGCCTGTCGAAGCATCACGCACCACGGTTGCGCCAGCACCCTTCGACAGGCTCAGGGTGAGCGGGTCTGGGGGTATTGTGGCCTTGCATTTACAACAACACGCCGCTTCCCTAGCTTCGCCCGCAAAGAGGAGCGACCACCAATGGACGTAATCAAGGGCGTGCGTGTGCCGGAGCGGCTCTATCGCGGCGTGCTGTGGCTGGTTTCGATTGTCTTTGCAGGCTTCATCATCGGCCTAGGCAATCTGGTGATCGGCGATCTGCCCATCGTGGAAAGCCAGGTTTACAGCGCACCGCCCGAGGACAGCCCGCAAGTCCGCCAGATTCGCGAGCAGGTGCGGCAGATCGAGGTGCAGCGCGCGGGCATCGACGACAAGCTCGGCATTCAGCGGCTGCAACTGGAACAGGCACAGCGTCAGTCCGGCACTGCCGAGGAGACGTTCCGCGCGTGGATTGCGGCGCGGACCGCCACCACCAATCCAAGCCAAGACCCCGAAGTCATCAGCCGTACGCGCGAACTGGAGCAGCTGAAGGGCAACGAACGCGCGATCCAGCAGGCGATTGCCGACCTCGAAAACCAGCGCGCCCCGCTCGACCAGCGCGAGAACGCGCTGCGCACGCAGCAGAACGCCCTGATCGATGCCGCCATCCCCGCGCAGGAACGCGCGATGTTCTGGCAGGAACTGCGCGTGTTCGGCCTGCGCCTGCTTATCACGCTGCCGATGCTGGGCGTGGCTGCATGGATGGTGATGAAGAAGCGCAAGAGCGATCACTGGCCGCTGATGCGCGGCTTCGTGCTGGCGGCGGTGTTCGTGTTCTTCGTCGAACTGGTGCCCTATCTGCCCAGCTATGGTGGCTATATCCGCTACATCGTCGGCATCGCGCTGACGTTTGCGGCGGGGCATTTCCTCGTCAAGAACATGCGCGCCTACCTTGCGCAGCGGCAGGAAGCCGAAGCGCAGGCCGAGCAGGACCGCCGTGCGCGCGTGACGCATGACGAGGCGTTCAAGAAGATGTCCGCCAAAGTCTGCCCCGGCTGCGACCGCCCGATTTCCACCACCGGCGATGCCGAAGCCAACTTCTGCGTCCACTGCGGCATGACGCTGTTCGACCATTGCCACAGCTGCAACACCCGCAAGATGGCGTTTTTCCGCTTCTGTATGAGCTGCGGAACGCCAGCCAAGGACGAGCGGGTGAAGGTCGAGGTGAAGCCTGCGCCTGCATGATGGAGCGCAAGGCGTCCTTCGCGCCCGTGGTTGACGCTGGCACCCGCATTCTGATTCTCGGCAGCCTGCCGGGGGAGGCCAGCCTTGCGGCGGCGCAATACTACGCCAACCCGCGCAACCAGTTCTGGCGGCTGGTCAGCGCGGTGATCGGGCTGGACCTTGTGCCGCTGGAATACGCCGCGCGGTTGGAACACTTGTGCGCGCACGGCATCGGCCTGTGGGATTCCATCAGTTCGGCCACGCGGCCCGGCAGCCTTGATACCGCGATACGCAATGTGGAAGCCAATCCGCTCGCCATGCTGGTCAGCACGCTTCCAGCTCTGTGCTGCGTGGCGTTCAACGGTGCGAAATCGGCCAGCATCGGTGGTCCGCAACTTGCCGGAATGGGAAACTTCACGGCGCTGCGCCTGCCCTCGAGTAGCCCCGCGCACGCCGCGCTGACGTTTGAGGCCAAGCTGGAGCAATGGATGAAACTGCGGAAATTCCTGCGGTGATCCTTGCATTTATGTGACACGCGGCCAATCTTGGCTTCACGATAACAGGAGTTTGAAGCGTGACCAAGAAGACAGACTGGACCGGAAAAGCTGCCATGGCCGGGGCCGCTGTTGGATCGGCAGCGCTCGCCGCAGCCTTGCTCTATGCCTCGCGCCGCAAGGAGCGTGCCGAAAAGGCCGCGCCCAAGGCTCCGCCGGTGGACGTGCCCGAGACGGATTGACGGGCATTGCATCGCCAACGCGCCAAGCTATAGCGATCCCCATGGAACCGGTGAAGCAGATCGAAGGACGGGCTATCCCGTTCGGCCGCAAGAACGTCGATACCGACGTGATCATTCCGTCGAAATGGCTCAAGACCATTACGCGTCAGGGCCTTGGTCGCGGCGCATTCGAAGTTTTGCGCGCTGATCCCGACAATATCTTTGATAGCGCCGAGTTCTCCGGCTCGCCCATCCTGATCGCGGGTGACAACTTCGGCTGCGGCTCCAGCCGCGAACATGCCGCCTGGGCGCTGGGCGACATGGGCATCAAGGCCGTGATCGCGCCGTCGTTCTCGGATATTTTCTCGGGCAATGCGTTCAAGAACGGCATCCTCACCGTCGTGCTGCCGCAAGAGGCCATCGACCGGCTGATGGAAGTGGCGCAGACCGATCCCGTCTCGATCGATCTTGAAGCGCAGACGGTCACCACGCCGTTTCAGGACCGCTTTGTTTTCGAGATCGACCCGTTCCGCAAACACTGCCTGACCAATGGCCTTGATGAAGTGGGCCTGACGATGGCGCGCGGTGATTCGATTGCCGCGCACGAAGCGAAGATGCGCGATGCCCTTCCGTTCCTTGCACAGGGCACGGATGCCGTAGCGGCAGCTTAATTGTCCGCTTAACAGGGCTTCCCAAGCCGCGCAAAACTTGCTTCCCTATGGCCAAAGCGGATCGTTCCGCACAGGCTATGGGAGACATTTGATGAAAGCTTTGCGCACGCACGCCGCAGGCGGCCCCGAAACGTTGGTTCTCGATGAACTGCCCGATCCGGTGCCGGGCAAGGGCGAAGTGCTGCTGCGCGTCCATGCCTGTTCGATCAATTTTCCCGACACGCTGATGATCCGCGACCTTTACCAGTTCAAGCCTGAGCGCCCCTATGCGCCCGGCAGCGAACTGGCTGGCACGATCGAGGCGCTGGGTGAGGGCGTGACGGGGTGGGCCGTTGGCGATCGCGTGATCGCGATGATCGGCAATGGCGGGTTGGCTGAAAAGGTCGTGGCATCGGTGGCGCGGCTGTTCGCACTGCCTGATGGCGTGGATTTTGCCACCGGCGCATCGCTGCTGATGACTTATGGCACCACCATCCACGGATTGCAGGACCGCGGCCACATCAAGGCGGGCGACACCGTGCTGGTGCTGGGCGCAGCAGGCGGCGTGGGCCTTTCGGCGGTGGAACTGGCCAAGGCCTATGGTGCGCGCGTCGTTGCCGCCGTCTCCAGCGAGGAAAAGGCCGCCGTGGCGCGCGAGGCTGGCGCAGACGATGTGGTGATCTATGGCCGCCCTCCGTTCGACAAGGCGCAATCGAAGGCTCTGGCCGAACAGTTCAAGGCGGCTTGCGGCCCGAACGGGGCAAACATCGTCTATGACATCGTCGGCGGGGACTATTCCGAACCGGCGCTGCGCGCGATTGCGTGGGAAGGCCGGTTCCTCGTGGTTGGTTTCCCGGCAGGCATTGCAAGGATGCCGCTCAACCTCACCCTGTTGAAATCCTGTGACGTCTGCGGGGTGTTCTGGGGCGGCTTTACCGCGCGTGAGCCTGACAGGTTCAAGGCGCAAGTCGCCGAACTGTTCGACCTGCTCAAGGCGGGCAAGATCAATCCCCGCGTCTCGCAGCGATATACGCTGGAGGAAGGGCGCGAAGCGATTGCCGTGCTGGAAAACCGGCAGGCCATGGGCAAGGTTGTCGTCGAAATGATCGGCTGACCATCAAAGCCCCCTCTTCTTCAGAGGAGGGGGTTGGGGGTGGTGGGGTCAAGCCTCTGCTGAGGAGTAAACCGGCAACCCCAATCGCCAGTGGATCGCCGCGCCGCGCAGGCCAAATCCTGCCAGCGCGGCAACTGGCCACACCACGGCATTCGCCAGACCCAACGCAGCCCCACCCGCGCAAAGGCCAGAGGCCAGCGCCGCCGCCGTCACATAAAGCTCGGGCCGCATCAGGATCGAAGGCCGCCCCGCCAGCACATCACGAATGATCCCGCCCACGCAGCCGGTAATCACGCCCATCAGTACCGCAGGCACGGGCGGCACGCCAAAGGCCAGCGCCTTGGCCGTGCCCAGCACTGCATAGGCGCCAAGCCCCGCCGCGTCGGCCCATTCCAGAATAGGCCGTTCCCACCAGCGGTGCGGCGTGAACCACGCAATAAGCGCCACGCCCAAGCACACCGGCGCAACCCACGGATCGCGCACCCAGAACACCGGCGCGCCGATCAGCAGATCGCGCACCGACCCACCGCCCACGCCTGTTACCAACGCAAAGAACGCCATCGTCACGAAGGTTTGTCGCAGTTGCGCGGCCAGCAGCGCGCCGGTCAGCGCGAAGACGGCAATGCCTGCCAGATCGAGCAGTTGTGGAATAGCAGGGGTCATCGCGGCAACATGGCCGCCAAGCGCAGCGCGGGCAACAGCGCCCGCTGGCGGTGGAACAGCGCCATGTCGTTGCCGCACTGCGCCATGATCAGGCCAGTGCGCGGCTCGATCATCGCCTCGGCATACCAGCGCGTGTTCGAACCATTGTGCCACAGGCTGCCGTCCGGCCCTGTGAACCAGCCCATCGCCATCGCGCTGCCAAAGCGAGGGCTGTGCAATGCGCGCCAGCTTTCCGGGCGGAGCAGGGCGGGCTTGTCACGGTGCGTACGCAGCCATGCGGCCAGATCGGTCAGCGCCATGTGCAATCCTCCCGCCGGAGCCATCGCGGCGGGGTTGTCCGCAAACACCGGCTTGCCCTCATCGTGGCCCCACGGCTGGTCGAAGCTGTCGATCGTTCCGGGTGGCCCAAAGCCTGCGCTGGAAAGCCCCAAAGGCTCCAATACTTCGCGCCGCAGCAGAGCTTCCCACGAAAGGCCGGTTGCCTCCTCCAGCATCCGCGCAGCCAGCACATAGCCTGCGTTTGAATAGATAAAGGTGGTGCGGGGCGCGGCGACTGGCTTCATCTTCAGCGCCAGTTCGGTAAACCTGCGGCGACTTTCCCGCGCATCGGCCTCGTGTTGCGGCATTGCAAACAGCGCATCCAGCGGGATGTCCTTGGCCAAACCGGCATGGTGGGTGAGCAATTCAACCGCCGTCAGCGCGCGGTAGCGGCGGGGCACGTCGGGCAGGGCTTTGCCCAGCGGCGTTTCCCAGCCGATAACGCCTGCCTCAACGGCGCGGGCAAACAGCGTCGCGGTAAATGATTTGGTGATTGATCCCAGATGCCAGACATCGCGCGTGGTCACCGGCTCGGCATGGCCCACGGCGCGCAGGCCATCGGCCAGGAACGCTGGCGGCCTCGCACCAGCCTGCCACATCAAGGCCATGCCCGGTGTACCCACCGCACGCTTGATACTAGCCAGCGTTGCGGCGGACATGGGCAGCGCGAGCAGTTCTTCCAATGTCATCTCCCGCCGCTGTGCCGCGATCCGGCCCGGCAGCAAGCCCCCGGCAGCCAGCGCGGCCACAACGATGCGGCGGGTGATCCGCACGGGATTATTCGCCGATCAGCGCTTCCAGCTTCTTCTTGAGCGCCAGAATGCGTTCGGCTGCTTCGGTGAAAGTCTTCACGTCTTCGCGGTTGTTGTTCCCGCGTGCTTCCTTGGCCGCTTCGACATAGCCTTCCATGTCGGCATCCATCGCGTCGATCAGGATTTCGATTTCGTCTTCGGTCAATGTCAGCTTGATCGCCATGGTGGCACTCCTTCGATTCAAACCCTGCGGTTACCGACATGCGCCGCAGGGCACAAACGAAAGGTGCGCGCAATCAGCCCTTCGTGGCGAAGAAGATGACGTGCTGTAGCGGTTCTTTGCCGGGACGCGGCACTTCGCCCGCCTCGACATTGACGACTTCCACCGTGAAGCCGGTCTTTTCCAGCAGCGTCACAAAGGTTTCGTCCCGGAACGCTGACCATATCGCCAGAATGCCGCCGGGGCTGAGCGCGCTTGAGGCGGCTTGGAGGCCGTTTTCGGAGTAAAGCCAGTCGTTTACGCTGCGGGTCAGGCCTTCGGGACCGTTATCCACATCAAGCAGGATCGCGTCATAACCACCGCGCGCCGCATCGATCAGCATGGCCACATCGTCGTGGACCAGTTGCACGCGCGGATCATCAAGGCATCCGGCAGTGATCCGATGCATCGCACCGCGTGCCCATGCAACGATTTCGGGCACGATTTCGGCCACGGTTACACTGGCGGTGCTGTCCAGCACGGCCAGCGCGGCGCGCAACGTGAAGCCCAGGCCATAGCCGCCGATCAGCAATTGCGGTGCGGGTCGCGCACCCAGCCGCTCACACGTCATCACGGCCAGCGCCACTTCCGAGGCGCAAACGTCGGTGCTCATCAGCTCGTTGCGGTCGAGCAGGATGACGAAATCATCGCCATTGCGCACCAGCCGCAGCCGTGCGCCGTTGGGCACGCGGGCAGTGTCGATCAGTTCATCGCCATCTTCCAGTTCCCACATCGGGGGAGGAGTGGTGGGGATAGCGTTGTCGGGAGAAATGGGTGCGGTTTGCTGGGCCAGCTGGGCGTCAGTCAACGCCTACTTCTTCCGCGCCTTGCGGGCGGCATAGCGTGCGTCACGCTCGGCCTTGCGCTTGGCTTCAAGTTCCTCGTCGCTTGGCGGCGGCGGAACATTGGCCTTTTCTGCAGCAATGCGCGCCTTTTCGGCCAGTTCCTCTTCGCGGCGCTGCTTGGCGGCGGCGCGCTTTTCGGCTTCCGCCTTTTCCTTGGCTTCGGCCTTGGCAATGCGCTCTGCCAGCACAGCCGGATCGACGGGGGCCTTGGCCTTTGCCTTCAGCGCCTCGATCGCCTTCGCACGCGCATTGGCCGAAGCATCGCGGCGCGCGTCAAGTCCGGGTTCCTTGTATCCTGCCATCTTGGTCGTCAGTCTTTCTGTCGTTCATAGGGCCGGGCAAGGATGCGCCCGGTCCGCCGCCTGTGTGGATATGGTCAGGCGTTGGGGAGAGGGGTGACCCGCGTTGGGCGACTGGCCTTGCTGCGTGTCGTCCGTTCTGCACGCAGGCCTGACCGCACGTTGGGCGACATCGGTCAGCCTGCCCGCTAGCAGGGCGGGCGCGGCTTGTCACGCTGCAAGAGCAAGTCTGCGATTCCAAACGAAAAGGGCCGCCCCGAAGGACGGCCCCTTGCTTGCGTGCGATTGCGCGCCGATCACATATGGATCGGCTTGCCCGTCACCGCCATCGCCGCTTCCTTCAGCGCTTCCGAATGGGTCGGGTGCGCATGGCAGGTATAGGCGATGTCTTCGCTCGTCGCGCCGAACTCCATGGCCTGCGTCGCCTGCGCGATCATCGTTCCGGCAACCGAGGCAATGCACCACACGCCCAGCACGCGATCGGTCTTGGCGTCGGAGATGACCTTCACGAAACCGTCCGGCTCATGATTGGTCTTGGCGCGGCTGTTGGCGAGCATCGGGAACTTGCCGACCTTGATCTCGCCGCCCGATTCTTTGGCCTTTTCCTTCGCGGCTTCCTCGGTCAGGCCAACGCCTGCAAACTCGGGGAAGGTGTAAACCACACCGGGGATGAGGTCGTGATTCACGATGCCGGTTAGGCCCGCGATGTTCTCGGCCACGGCGATGCCTTCATCTTCGGCCTTGTGCGCCAGCATCGGGCCGGGGATCACGTCGCCAATGGCCCAGACGCCCGGAACCTTGGTGGCAAAGTCATGATCGGTCTCGATCTGCCCGCGTGCGTTCACTTCCAGCCCGATCTTGTCGAGGCCAAGGCCATCGACATTGGGACGACGCCCGATGGCGACCAGCACGCAGTCAGCCTCGATCGTCGAAGCCTCGCCGCCCTTCGAAGGCTCGACGGTCAGCGTCGCGGTCTTGCCGCTCACCGAAACGCCGGTCACCTTGGTGCCAAGCTTCAGGTCCATGCCCTGCTTCTTGAAAATCTTGGCCGCTTCCTTGCGCACGTCACCGTCCATGCCGGGCAGCAACTGGTCGAGGAATTCCACGACCGTCACCTTGGCACCCAGACGACGCCAGACCGAGCCCAGCTCAAGCCCGATCACGCCGCCGCCGATCACCACCATGTGGTTCGGCACGCGGTCCAGCGCCAGTCCGCCGGTGCTGTCCACGATCACGCCTGCATCGTTGTCGACGGTCACGCCGGGCAGCGGGGTCACGCTTGAACCGGTGGCGATGATCACGTTCTTGGCGCTGACGTTCTGGCCCGCCACGGTCACCGTGTGCGCGTCTTCGAAGTTCGCGTAACCCTTCAGCCAGGTCACCTTGTTCTTCTTGAACAGGAACTCGATGCCGCCGGTCAGTTGCTTGACTGAATCCAGCTTTTGACCCTGCATCGCGGTCAGGTCGAGCGTCACCGGGCCGGTTTTGATGCCGTAGGTGTCGAACGTGCCGTTCACGGCTTCGTCGAACTTTTCCGACCCGTGCAGCAGCGCCTTGGATGGAATGCAGCCGACGTTGAGGCACGTGCCGCCCAGCGTCTCGCGCCCTTCGGCACAGGCGACTTTCAGCCCCAGCTGTGCCGCCCGGATGGCAGCGACATAACCGCCGGGACCGGCACCGATGACAAGAACGTCGTAATCGTATTCAGCCATTTTCCGGCCTCCGTTGCGCGAACATGCTTCGACAAGCTCAGCATGAGCGGCCTTGGATTCAAGTCACACGCACAACACCCGCTCATCCTGAGCCTGTCGAAGGATGCCGCACAACATTTAAATCACAAATCGATCAGCAACCGCGTTGGATCCTCGATCGCTTCCTTGATCGTCTTGAGCGCCGTCACGGCCTCGCGTCCATCGATGATGCGGTGATCGTATGACAGCGCGATGTACATCATCGGGCGTACCACGATCTCGCCATTGCGAACGACCGGACGGTCCTCGATGCGGTGCAGGCCCAGCACAGCCGACTGCGGGGGGTTGATGATCGGGGTGGACATAAGCCCGCCGAACACGCCGCCGTTCGAAATGGTGAACGTGCCGCCAGCCATGTCGGCCATGGTCAGCGTGCCGTCACGCGCGGCCTTGCCATAGTTGGCGATGGACTTTTCGATCTCGGCAAAGCTCATCTTGTCGACATTGCGGACTACCGGCACGACCAGCCCGTTCGGGGCCGAAACCGCCACCGAAATGTCCACATAGTCGAAATAGACGATTTCATCGCCCTGGATCTGGCCATTGACCGAAGGGAAGTCCTTCAGCGCCAGCACCGATGCCTTGGCAAAGAAGCTCATCAGGCCAAGCTTCACGCCGTGCTTCTTCTCGAACACGTCCTTGTACTTGGCGCGCGCTTCCATCACCGCGCTCATGTCCACGTCGTTGAACGTGGTGAGCAGGGCGGCGGTGTCCTGCGCGCTTTTCAGGCGCTTGGCGATGGTCTGGCGCAGGCGCGTCATCTTCACGCGCTCTTCATTGCGCCCGGCAGCCGGCGCCGAAGCTGCGGGCGCAGCCGCCGGGGCCGAAACCGCCGGGGCAGGCGAGGCCTGCTTGGCAGCAGCGGCGGCCATCACGTCTTCCTTGGTCAGGCGGCCGTCCTTGCCGGTGCCTTTCACGGTCGAAGGATCAATGGCATATTCGAGTACGGCGCGGCGCACCGCAGGCGAAAGCGCAGCAGCCTCACCCGAAGGCGCCGCAGCAGGCGCTTCGGCCACTGGTGCAGCAGCGGGAGTTGGAGCAGCAGCCGGAGCAGCTTCCGTGCGTGGCGCAGGCTCTTGCGCGCCAGCCACGGCAACCCCGTCCTCGATCAGCGCCAGCAGCGCGCCAACCGAAACCGTATCGCCCTCGTTCGCCGCCAGCGCGCCCATGACGCCCGCAGCGGGTGCTGGAACTTCAACCGCAACCTTGTCAGTCTCAAGGCTGACAATCGGCTCGTCGAGCGCCACGGCCTCGCCGGGCTTCTTCAGCCACTGGCCAACGGTAGCTTCGCTGACGCTTTCACCCAGCGTCGGAACTTTCACTTCAATCGACATAACTTCGTTCCTCGGGGAGAAGGAAAATCAGGATTTCTTCTGGCGACGGATCTCGTCACGCACCGAAAGACCCAGCGCATCGGCCACCAATGCGCCCTGCTCGCTGGTGTGACGGCTGGCGAGGCCCGTGGCGGGCGACGCCGCACCGGCACGTCCGGCATAACGGGGACGCGCAACCTTGCTCTTGGCAGCTTGTAGCGATTCCTCGATCAGCGGTTCAACGAAGAACCACGAACCATTGTTCCGGGGTTCTTCCTGGCACCACACCACCTCTTCCAGATTGGTCATGCGCGAAAGGCGCAGGGCCAGCGGATCGCCGGGGAAGGGGTAGAGCTGTTCAAGCCGGATGATCTGCGTATCGGTAATGCCAGCGGCATCACGCGCTTCCATCAGATCATAGGCGACCTTGCCCGAACACAGCACTACGCGCTTCGTCTCTGCATCGGCCGCAGGCTTCATGTCTGACAGGATGCGCATGAAGTGCCCGTCGCCAATGAAGTCCGATGCGACCGACTTGGCCAGCGGATGGCGCAGCAGGCTCTTGGGCGTCATGATGATCAGCGGCTTGCGGAACGGACGGTGCATCTGCCGGCGCAGCACGTGGAAGTAATTGGCCGGCGTGGTGATGTTGCACACCTGGATGTTGTCTTCGGCACAAAGCTGCAAGAACCGCTCAGGCCGTGCCGAAGAGTGCTCCGGTCCTTGGCCTTCGTACCCGTGCGGCAGCAGCATGACGAGGCCATTGGCGCGCAGCCACTTGGCTTCGGATGCGGCAATGTACTGGTCGATCACGATCTGCGCGCCATTGGCAAAATCGCCGAACTGCGCTTCCCACAGCACAAGGCTCTTCGGGTCCGCGCTGGCATAGCCATATTCGAAGCCCAGCACGCCATATTCAGACAGCGTGGAATCAAGCACTTCGAACGTGCCGTGCGGCAGCGTCTTGAGCGGCACGTACTTGCGTTCGTCCGTCTGATCGACCCACACCGCATGGCGCTGGCTGAACGTCCCGCGCCCGCAATCCTGACCGGACAGGCGCACGCCATAGCCTTCGGACACGAGGCTGCCGAACGCCAGCGCTTCACCAGTCGCCCAGTCAAAGCCCTGTCCGCTGGTGAACATCTCGCGCTTGGCGTCGATCACGCGGCCCAGCGTCTTGTGGACGGTCAGGTCGTCCGGCACCGTGGTCAGCGTGCGGCCTAGGCTGTCGAACAGCTTCTGATCGATGCCGGTGGGCACGTTGCGACGCGCGGTGACGGGATCGGCAGGCTTGTTCAGCCCCGACCATCTGCCGCCGAACCAATCAGCCTCATTGGCCTTGTAGCCCTTCGAAGCCTCGAATTCCTTTTCGAGCGCGGCCACAAAATGGCTTTCCACTTCGCCCTTGTGGTTCGCGTCGATCACGCCTTCGGCCACCAGCCGCTTGGAATAGATCTCGCTCACACCCGGATGCTTGCGGATTTTCGCATACATCAGCGGCTGCGTGAATGAAGGCTCATCGCCCTCGTTATGGCCGAACCGCCTGTAGCACCACATATCGATCACGATATCGCGGCCAAACTTCTGCCGGTAATCAATCGCCATCTTGCAGGCAAAGGTCACCGCTTCGGGATCATCGCCATTGATGTGCAGGATCGGTGCCTGCACGCCCTTGGCCACGTCCGACGGATAAGGCGATCCGCGCGAGAACTGCGGGCTGGTGGTGAAGCCGATCTGGTTGTTGATGATGAAGTGGATGCAGCCGCCGGTGTTGTACCCGCGCACGCCTGAAAGGCCGAAGCACTCCCACACGATGCCCTGGCCCGCAAAAGCCGCGTCACCGTGGATCAGCACCGGCAGCACCTGCTTGTGCCGCGCATCCGGCCCCACATCGTCACCAATATCGTCACGGAACACCTGCTGCGCGCGGACTTTGCCGAGTACGACCGGGTCCACCGTTTCAAGGTGCGAAGGGTTGGGCACAAGGCTCATGTGAACCTTGATCCCATCAAATTCACGGTCGGTGCTGGTGCCGAGGTGGTACTTCACGTCGCCCGAACCGCCCACGTCCTGCGGGTTGGCGGTGCCGCCCGAAAATTCGTGGAAAATCACGCGGTATGGCTTAGCCATCACGTTGGCCAGCACGTTCAACCGGCCACGATGGGCCATGCCATACACGATCTCGCGCACGCCCAGCTGGCCGCCGTACTTGATGATCGCTTCCAGCGCCGGGATCATCGATTCGCCACCATCAAGCCCGAAGCGCTTGGTGCCGACGTACTTCTTGCCGAGGAATTTCTCGTACTGCTCACCGCGCACCACGGCGGCAAGGATCGCCTTCTTGCCGTTGGGGGTGAAGTCGACAGACTTGTCGCCACCTTCGATCCGCTCCTGGATGAAGCGGCGCTCCTCCACGTCGGCGATGTGCATGTATTCAAAGCCGATATGGCCGCAATAGTTGGCGCGCAGGATCGCCACCAGCTCGTTCAGCGTGGCCCATTCAAGGCCCAGCACGCCACCGATATAGACCTTGCGGTTCATATCGGCTGCGGTGAAGCCGTGGTATTCGGGCGAAAGGTCGGCCGGCAGCTTTTGACGGGCAAGGCCCAGCGGATCAAGGTCGGCAACCAGATGCCCACGCACACGATAGGTGCGGATGAGCGTCATCGCGCGGATCGAATCCATCGCGGCCTGCTGCAACGCGGCTTCGTCCAGCGGCGCGCCCGCCTTCTTCGCGGCCTTTTCGATGACGAGTTTCATCGCCATCGGGTCCATCGCCTGCGTCAGGTCATCGCCCGAGGCGGCGTCAGTGATCGGCCAGCGCTTGTTCGCCCAAGAAGGGCCAGGCTGCGGACCTTCCTGCGAAGGATCGACGTCAAATTCGTGCAGTTCAGAACCCATTACCAACTCCTTGTCCCCCCGGGGAGGATGGGGGCCTCGGACAATTCTCAGTCCCGCACATCATGCGGGACCAACCCTTCCGGCGCGCTGAACACCAACGCACAAAAATCCGTAAATGCGGCAGGCGGCTTGTCGTTTCAGCCGCCTACCGGAAAACTTTGAAGCATCCGCCCGGTGGCCCCCTACGCAAGGTTGCCTATCCGGGCGGTAGCTTTCACGCGATCAAACGCGCTCTTTCAACACTTCAGCCAGCGTTTCGCCCAGCAGTGAAGGCGAGGACGAGACCTTGATCCCGGCCGCTTCCATCGCTGCGATCTTGCTTTCGGCATCGCCCTTGCCGCCCGAAACGATAGCACCGGCGTGGCCCATGCGGCGGCCCGGAGGCGCCGTGCGGCCTGCGATGAAGCCGGCCATCGGCTTCTTGCGCCCGCGCTTGGCTTCGTCGATCAGGAACTGCGCAGCCATTTCTTCGGCGTCGCCACCGATTTCACCGATCATGATGATCGACTTGGTGGCTTCGTCGGCCAGGAACAGTTCCAGCACGTCGATGAAGTTGGTGCCGTTGACCGGGTCACCGCCGATGCCCACAGCCGTGGTCTGGCCAAGGCCGATGTTCGATGTCTGGAACACCGCTTCATAAGTCAGCGTGCCCGAGCGTGAGACCACGCCGACCGAGCCTTCCTTGAAGATCGAACCGGGCATGATGCCGATCTTGCACTGGTTCGGCGTCAGCACGCCGGGGCAGTTCGGCCCGATCAGGCGGCTCTTGGAACCGACCAGCGCGCGCTTGACCTTCACCATGTCCATCACCGGGATACCCTCGGTGATGCACACGATCAGTTCCATCTCGGCATCGATGGCTTCGAGGATCGAGTCCGCAGCGAACGGAGGCGGCACGTAGATGCAAGATGCGGTTGCGCCCGTAGCGTGCTTGGCTTCGGCCACGGTATTGAAGTTGGGCAGGCCGATATGCGTCGTGCCGCCCTTGCCGGGAGTCACGCCGCCAACCATCTGGGTGCCGTATGCCAGCGCCTGTTCGGTGTGGAACGTGCCGGTGGCACCGGTCATCCCTTGCGTGATGACCTTGGTATTCTTGTCGATGAGAATGCTCATTGATAAGCTCCTGAGCTTGAAATCGCGGAAAGGTCTTAAACGAGCGAGGGGTCGATGCCCTTGCAGGCGTCCAGCAGTTCCTTGACCGCATCGACTGAAACCTGAAGGCCAGCCTTCGAGTCATCGTCGAGTTCGATCTCGATAACCTTCTCGACACCACCCGCACCGATCAGCACCGGCACGCCGACGTACAGCCCGTCAACGCCATACTGGCCATCGACATAGGCTGCGCAAGGCAGGATGCGCTTCTGGTCAAAAAGGTAAGCCTCGGCCATCGCGATGCCCGACGCGGCAGGCGCGTAGAACGCTGAACCGGTCTTGAGCAGGCCAACGATCTCGCCGCCGCCCGAACGGGTGCGCTGCACGATCGCGTCGATGTTCTCCTGGCTGGACAGGCCCATCTTGACGAGATCAGGCACCGGAATGCCGTTGACGGTCGAATACTGGGTGACGGGCACCATCGTATCGCCGTGGCCGCCGAGCACGAACGTGTTCACGTCGCGGATCGAAACGCCGAATTCCCAGGCGAGGAAGGTGGAGAAGCGCGCCGAATCGAGCACGCCTGCCATGCCGACAACCTTGTTGTGCGGAAGGCCGGAGAATTCGCGCAGCGCCCAGACCATCGCGTCCAGCGGGTTGGTGATGCAGATGACGAATGCGTCAGGCGCGTTGGCCTTGATGCCTTCGCCCACGGCCTTCATGACCTTAAGGTTGATGCCCAGCAGGTCGTCGCGGCTCATGCCCGGCTTGCGGGCGACGCCAGCGGTCACGATGATCACGTCGGCCCCGGCAATGTCGGCATAGTCGTTCGAACCGGTGATCTTGGCGTCAAAGCCTTCGACCGGGCCGCACTGCGAAAGGTCGAGCGCCTTGCCCTGCGGCACGCCTTCGACGACGTCGAACAGGACGATATCGCCCAATTCCTTCTGGGCGGCGAGGTGGGCGAGTGTGCCCCCAATATTGCCTGCGCCGATCAGCGCGATTTTCTTGCGTGCCATGCTCTACGGTCCTTTCCCGTTCGCGGGGACAAGCATACAGATGCCAGCAGAGCTTTCGCCCAAGTCCCTCCCGTGCCCCGCGAGACAGGAAAGTTCTGGCAGAATGACTCGGCCACTAAGCGCGCGCGCAGACGAATGCAACCGCGAAAAACGGCTAGTTTCCGGGTTTTTCTGATATGAGTTCGCAATAGCATTAAAAGTAGTCGCAGCACGATTACGACACAAAAAAGCCCCGGCGTTTCCACCGGGGCTTCTGTGCTTTGCCTCTCCGCAAACCTGTTGTGCTTCAGCTTGTCCGCCGCGCCTTGAAATCGCGCGCCATGCGCCGGTCCAGCGTGCGGCAAACTTCCAGCCAGAACCCGCTGCGCTCCGCGTCGCCACTCGCCTCGGCAATCACCGCTGCATCCCGCGCCCGCGCCGCTGCTGAAAATCCATGTGCGGCAAACAGCCGCAGCGCGCTGTCCAGCGCGGCGTCCTGCTGAACCCATGAGCTGGTCCAGTCCTCCGCATTGTCGTTCACCGCGCGCAGATGCCGTCCCAGAACGGGCCGCGCCATGCACGGAGAAATTATGCCATATCGAGGGGCAAATCGCACCATAACCAGTCGTTTCTCCTCAGCCGCCCGGATGCCAAAGCCGAACCGCTCTCCACAGCCACCTCTCTACGCCGTACGGGCTAAGAGTGTGTTCTATGACAGGGTAAAGGAACCGGTAATCACCTACTACGAAACGCTTTTGCGGCCAGCCGAAATCCTCCCCGCACGCGGGGAGGGGGACCGCCCGCAAAGCGGGTGGTGGAGGGGGCTCGCCTCGGAAAGCGAGTTTTCCCAAAAATGTTTCGCGCAGAGCCGCAGAGGAAGCAGAGTTCGCGGAGACTCATCACTTCGCGGCAAAGCCGCTTTTAACATCAACGCTCGTACCTTAGCAAAAGGTAGGCGGGATAACTGGCGTTGCGCCATCGGCCGTGGGCCCTGCGCTCTCTGCTCCCTTTGCGCCTCTGCGTGAAACAGAAACAAGCTCAACGTCGGCCGCAAAGTCACAAAGTAATCAGGCCCCCGGCTGGGCAATCCACTGGCTTGCGCCTTCATGCCCCGGCAGCACTGATCCGCTGCCCGACGCAGGAGCCTCGCTGCGCGGTGCTTTCACAGTTGGAGCAACCAGCCCCGGCAAACCCTGCGCCCGGAACACCGCATCGCCGCCCTGTTGCAATAGCGGAGCGGTATAGGCAGGCGTGGGGGACACAGCAGTCGTCACCGCCGCAATCTTCCCCGCCTCGAACGCCTTTTCCAGCGCCAGCGGATCGGCAATGTCGGCGGGCGAGGGCGTCCACGTGCGTGGATGCGGGGCGGCAATCGGCTCGCTCCCGCCATAGCGCGCGGTAAAGGCCGATGGTTTTCCAGCGGCGCCCGCCCAGTTGTAGAACCGGTGTGCGCCAATGGTGCCGATAAAGGCGAGGCTTGGCGCCCAATATGGATGCACGGCGGTCGTGTGATAATGCGTCGCCAGCCCAACCGGTGCGTAGACATTCCCCGCCAGCGCATCGGCAGCCACACGCCGCGCCCGGTCCCAGAATGCCTTCATCGGCTTGCGCGCCATCGATCCGTCACAGGCAAACGAGAACTGGCACGATGGCCGCTCCGACCCCTGATAAACCACGCCGCACACGGTATTCGGCCAGGCCGGATGCGCCACGCGGTTCAGCACCACTTGCGCCACCGCGCGCTGCCCTGCGTCCGGTTCGCTCGCCGCTTCATAGTAAATCGCCGTCGTCAGGCACTGCAAAGCGCGCCAGCGGTCCTCGGTGGTGCCGGTGGCCAGAATGGGGCGGGCAGACCCGATATCCGCATCGCTTTTGCTCTGGTCCCAATTGGCCTGCGCTTCGGTAGCCTCGATCAGCCCGCTGTCTTGCGTGTCGAGCCAGTAGAACGCCGATCCCGGAAAGCTGTCGCCCCCGCGCTCGAACGGTTGCAGCCCTGCCATCTGCACCCGCGCGGTTGCCGCCTGAACGCCGCCCGGCTCACCCCAGCCCAAAGGCCCAAGCACCGTGGCCAGCATCCCAAACATGGCCACGCCTGCCACCCGCTGCCGCAACACCGAAGGCCCGCGCAAAGCCCGCCGGATCGAGCGCATGTCGCGCCTCCGCACCCGCGCGGCAAAATCACGCGGTGCATGTTCGTTGATCGGTTCCACCACCGCCGGACACGCATCAGCCTTCACCACCTGCACGTCAGCAGGCAGTTCAAAGGGCCGATAGGCGATGTCCAAAGGCATGGTGGCAGCAAAAATCCCGGTAATTCCCTGTCCCGCTAATCCTTTGTCCGTGCGGGCGCATCCGCACATTTCCCGCTGTCCCGATGCGGCACATCCCCCTTCGATCCGGTTAACCTGCCCCGAATGCCGTAGTCTCCCTTGCAGTGCAGCAAAGTTCCCGCTAGTCCGCCGGCAGACGCCAACGGTGCCCCGTCGAACGGGCTAAGAGGGAAGCTGGTTCAAATCCGGCGCTGCCCCCGCAACTGTAACCGGATAGCGCGTTGCCCAGTGAAGCCACTGGTGCCGGATCTGATCCCGGCGCTGGGAAGGCGGGCAACACGCGATGACCCGGGAGCCAGGAAACCTGCCACTGGTTGTCGTTCCGCGACCGGGCGGGGTGAACCGGGCGCACGCGATGAGGCGCGCCAATTTCATGGCCCAGCGCTCCTCCCGCCAAGAACGGCAGCACCGTTCGTGGCCGGAGTACCGTCTTGTGAAGAAGTTTCTGCTTTCCGTTTCCGCTCTGGCATTTGCCGTGCCCGCCCTTGCCCAAGGTGCCGACCAGGCCCCCTCTGACGTCATCACCGTCATCGCCACAGGCAGCGAAACCCCGCTCAGTCGCCTCGGCCAGCCCGTCACCGTTATCACCGCTGATGAAATCCAGTCGATCCAAGGCCCCGACATTACCCGCGTGCTGGAGCGTGTTCCCGGCCTGACTTTCACCCGCAATGGCGGCCCCGGCAGCTTCACCGGCGTGCGCCTGCGCGGGGCGGACGCTGAACAAGTCCTCGTCCTGGTCGACGGCGTGCGCATGGAAGACGTCTCGGCCCCCGCCGCAGGCTTCGATTTCGGCACGCTCACCCCCGGCGGTGTTGAGCGCATCGACGTGCTGCGCGGTTCCAACTCGGTTGTCTGGGGCAGCGCGGCCATCGGCGGCGTAATCGCCATCCAGTCGCGCGATCTGAACGGCGTTGAAGCCTCTGCCGAATACGGAGCGAACGAAAGCTGGACCGCCGACGCCGCCGCTGGCCTTGCATCAGACCGCGCCGCGTTCACCCTAAACGGCGGCTACACTCGCACCGATGGCATCTCTGCCGCCGCCGTGGGCACCGAACCCGATGGCTTCCGCCAGTATCGCATCGGCGGTCGTGGTCGCCTGAACCTCACCGACCAGCTCGCCCTCGTCGCCACCGCCCGCTATGCCGATAGCCGCACCGATATCGATGGCTTTGGCCCGCCGACCTACTTCGACTTCGGTGATACGCCCGAATATCAGGATACCCGCCAGGCCTCAGGCCGTGTCGGCCTGCGCTATGTTTCTGACGCGCTGACGATCAACACCGGCTTCGCCCTGTCCGACACCAAGCGCGATTACTTCGACCCCACCTTCGGCACCGCCCCGTCCTATGGCTACGAAGGCCGTTCGGAACGCGCCGACCTCACCGGCCGCCTGAACCTGCCCGCCAATTTCACGCTCGATTTTGGTGCCGACAGCGAATGGACGCGCTTTTCCAGCACCTTTGACGAAGAAGCCAAGGCCAATCTCACCAGCGGCCACGCCATGCTCGGTTGGAGCAATGACCGCGCCAGCCTCGCCGCTGGCGTCCGTGTGGACGATCACAGCCGCTTCGGCACGGCATGGACCTTCGGTGCCAACGGCAGCTTCGAACTGACCGACAACCTGCGCCTGCGCGCCAGCTACGGCGAAGGCTTCCGCGCCCCCACGCTCTACAACCTGCTCTCGGACTACGGCAACGCTGCGCTCCTGCCCGAACGCAGCAAGAGCTATGACGCAGGCCTCGAATGGGGCAACCGCAACGCGCCGCTCCATGCCTCGGTCACGCTGTTCCGCCGCGATAGCCGCAACCTGATCGTGTTCGTCTCCTGCGCCAGCCTGAACCGCTGCGCAGACCGCCCCTTCGGCCTCTACGACAACGTCGGTAACGCCCGCGCCCAAGGCGTAGAAGCCGAACTCGGCGCGCGCCCGACCGATACGCTGCACCTGCAAGCCGCTTACACCTACCTCGAAACCGAAAACCGCACCGCAGGCAACGCGAACCTCGGCAAGGACCTGCCACGCCGCCCCACCCACGCGCTCACCTTGTCGAGTGACTGGACAACACCGCTGGCTGGCCTCACCCTCGGTGCAGACTTGCGCCTCGTCGGAGACAGCTTTGACAACGCCTCGAACGCCACCCGCCTCGATGGCTACGCGCTCACCACCGTGCGCGCCAGCTTCCCGGTGACCGAACAGGTCGAACTCTACGGCCGCGTAGAGAACCTGTTTGACCAGACGTACCAGACCGTCGCCACCTACGGCACGCTGGGCCGCGCCGCCTACATCGGCATCCGCGCTCGCTACTGATGGCCACCAAAGCGCCCTGTTCCAAAACCCTGCTCCCCCGCGAAGGCGGGGGCCTCAGGAGGTTTACGGAACGCAGGCGTAAACGGCCCGAGGTCCCCGCCTGCGCGGGGACGCGCACATGGGCCGCAACCCTTCCCCCCCTCCTCTTCAGAGGAGGGGGCCGGGGGGTGGTGATGCTGTCAGCATTCCTCACCGCCAGCTGCATCCCCCAAAGCAGCGCCACCCCCCCATCGCCCGCTCAACACCACCCGACAATCGTCAGCCTCAACCCCTGCACCGACGCGATTCTCGCCGAAGTGGCTGATCCCGCACAAATCCTCGCGATCTCGCACTACAGCCACGACCCCCGCTCCTCCTCGATGGACATGAGCGAGGCCAACCGCTTCCCGGCCACGCGCGGCACAGTGGAAGAAGTCCTCGCGCTCAAACCTGATCTGGTTCTCGGCAGCACTTTCACCGATCCTGCCACGGCCAGCGCCTACAGCCGCCTCGGCCTGCGGCTCGGACGCCTCGGCATGGCCATGACGGTCGAGGAAAACCATGCCCACATCCGCCAGATCGCCGCACTCGTCCATCAGCCTCAGCGCGGCGAGGCGCTGATCGCGCGCATAGATGCCGCACTCAACGCCGCCGCCCCAAGACCCGGCACCCAGCCAATCCCGGCGGTGGTCTGGCAATCGGGCGGCATGGTCCCCGGCGATGGCACGCTGATTGCCGATGTCCTGCGCCGCACCGGCTTCACCAATTTCGCCGCCGCGCGCGGCCTCGGCCAAGCCGACCTGCTCCCACTGGAACGTATGCTCGCCGATCCGCCCGCACTGATCCTCGTCGCAGGGCAGTCCGCCGAAACCGGAAAAGGCGACGACCGCGTCCTCAGCCACCCCGCGCTGAAAGCCCTCAAAACCACCCGCCGCGCCCACCTCAACCCCAAACTCCTGTACTGCGGCGGCCCCACCTTGATCGCCGCAGCGGACAGGCTGGCAATCATACGCAACCAAATCCTCCCCGGAACGGGGAGGGGGACCGCCGCAGGCGGTGGAGGGGCCTATCCCCACAAAACAACCCACCCGGTCACCGCCAAATGACCCACCCCAAAAACCCGTTCAGCCTGAGCCTGTCGAAGGCGCTCCTCGCCGCCCTCGCGCTTGCCATCCCGCTCTCGCTCCTCGCCGGGCAGGTTTGGATCAGCCCGTTCAGCCCCCCGGTGCCCAACGCCACCGCCATCCTGATGGAACTGCGCCTCCCCCGCGCAGTCCTCGCACTCATCCTTGGTGCAGGCCTCGGCGCAGCAGGCGCGGCCATGCAAGGCTACCTCCGTAACCCGCTGGCAGATCCCGGCCTGTTCGGCATAGCGCCTGCCGCCGCACTCGGCGCAGTCCTGTCCTTCTACACCGGCTATGAAGTGCAGGCCTTCACGCTCCCGCTTTTCGCCCTGATCGGCGGCGGCGGAGCCATGGGCCTTCTCGCGCTCATCGCGGGCCGGGCAGGGGGCATCGCCCTGTTCACGCTGGCCGGCATGATGATCGCCAGCCTTGCGGGCGCGCTCACCAGCCTCGCCATCAGCCTCTCGCCCAATCCCTTCGCCTTGTCAGAGATCGTGACGTGGCTGATGGGCGCGCTGGCCGATCGCGGTTGGCACGAAGTCCGCCTCGCCGCCCCGCTCACGCTGGCGGGTCTCGTCCTGCTGTGGCGCGCCGCCCCCGCGCTCGATGCGCTGGCCTTGGGAGAAGCCGCTGCCCGCTCACTCGGTGTAGACCCCACGCGGCTCCTGTGGCTGATGATCGCCGCCATCGGCCTGATCGTAGGCTCGGGCGTAGCCGTCGCCGGCATGATCGGCTTCGTCGGCCTGATGGTCCCGCACCTGATCCGCCCCTTCACCGACCAGCGCCCATCGGCCACCCTGATCCCCAGCGCCTTGGCCGGAGCGCTCCTGCTGCTGATCGCCGATTGCCTGTGCCGCGTCATGCCGCTCAAGGGCGGAGAACTGCGCCTCGGCATCGCGCTCAGCCTTGCGGGAGCGCCGTTCTTCCTGCGCCTCCTGCTGAAAATGCGGCGGGAACTGGCGTGATGGCCACCACCACACCCATCCACCAAACAACAGCGCACCCCCGCGAAGGCGGGGGCCTCAGGCCGTTTAAGCAAATGTTGCGTGGCAGGCCTGAGACCCCCGCCTTCGCGCGGGAGCAGCTAAAGTGCGTGGGGCGCATGACCAATGCTTGAATCACTCGGCATCACCATCCCCCATCGCCTGCACGATGTCACCGCCCAACTTCAGGCAGGCCGAGTGACTGCCATCTGCGGCCCCAATGGCGCGGGCAAATCCACGCTGCTCGCCGCGCTTGCAGGCCTCATCACCCCCACCAGCGGCACCGTCACGCTGCAAGGCCAACCCGTCGCGCAACTCCTGCCCGAAGACCGCGCCCGCCGCATCGGTTACCTGCCGCAATCGGGCGAAGTCGCGTGGAACCTCTCGGTCCGCACCCTCGCAGGCCTTGGCCGCTTGCCGCACCGCACCAGCACGGCTGAAAACGCGCAGGTGGTTGGCCAAGTCTTGGCCACGCTGGACCTTACGCCGCTGGCCGATCGCCCGCTTGCCACCCTGTCCGGCGGTGAACGCGCGCGCGCATTGCTCGCCCGCGTCCTTGCCACCCAGCCGCACTGGATATTGGCAGACGAGCCGCTCGCCGCACTCGACCTTTCACATCAACGCAACCTCGCCCACCGTTTCCGCGCCTTGGCGGAAGAGGGCCGGGGTGTTGTCCTAGTCGTCCACGATCTTGCGTTGGCCATGAACCACGCCGATCACGTGATCGTTCTCGATCAAGGCAGAGTCGCCGCCCAGGGAAAGCCTGAAACCGCGTTGTCCGAAGACGTGATAGCCAAAGTCTGGAACCTCGAATCCTGCTGGCTAGGTGAACCCGGCCACATGGCGCTGGCCCTGTAAATCCTCCCGCCCGCAACACAGAACAACCGCGCCCCCGCGCAGGCGGGGGCCTCAGGGTTCTAACGAAACTTCAAAGAAACCCGCCCAAGGCCACAGCCTCAATGGGAACTCAAGAATTCAGGCTACCGCCGCGGCATCATCCTCATGGCAATGCTCGGTGATCGCGGCTGCAAAATCCGCCGCGAAATACCGGGCAAACCGCTCGCGCACATTGGCCGAGATTGCCGGCCGCGCTGCCCGCACACCGCTGCTGCGGCAGAACAGGCTCTGCGGCGAAGGGCCAGTCTGATCGGGCAATTCGGCAACCATCGTGGCGGTGTCCAACTCCTTGGTGACACAGCCCCTATAGCAAGCTTTCGACACATACAATTGTATGGTTCCGACAGGAAATCGCCTTTGTTGTGCCAAAATTGTGCGCTGCGGCACACGTCGCCTGAGAAAAACCGCACAGTCTGTCCGGCTAAATCCGAATCCCCCCAAAGCCCGTATTGCACCGCACTACGCCACTTCCCACATGGGTTAACACTGGGCAAGGGGGCTTGCCTGAATCGAACAAATATGGAACACCGCCGCGCATGTCTCTCAATACCATTTCCGTCCGCGGCGCCCGTGAACACAATCTCAAGGGGATCGATATCGATCTCCCGCGCGATAGCCTGATCGTCATTACCGGCCTGTCCGGTTCTGGCAAATCCAGCCTCGCTTTCGACACGATCTATGCCGAAGGGCAGCGCCGCTACGTCGAATCGCTGTCGGCCTATGCGCGCCAGTTCCTCGAAATGATGCAGAAGCCCGATGTCGAACACATCGACGGCCTCAGCCCCGCCATCAGCATCGAACAGAAAACCACCAGCCGCAACCCGCGCTCCACCGTGGCGACCGTTACCGAGATCTACGATTACATGCGCCTGCTGTGGGCGCGCGTCGGCACGCCCTACAGCCCCGCCACCGGCCTCCCGATCAGCGCGCAAACCGTGAGCCAGATGGTAGACCGCGTGATGGCCCTGCCCGAAGGCACCCGCGCCTATCTCCTCGCGCCCGCCGTGCGCGGCCGCAAGGGTGAGTACCGCCGCGAATTGGCCGAATGGCAGAAGGCCGGCTACACCCGCGTTCGCATCAACGGCGAAATGATGCCGATCGAAGACGCCCCCGCGCTCGACAAGAAGCTCAAGCACGACATCGAAGTGGTGGTTGACCGCATCGCCGTGCGCGACGGTATCCAGACGCGCCTTGCCGACAGCTTCGAACAGGCGCTGAAGCTGGCTGACGGGCTGGCCTATATCGATCTGGCGGACACGACGGTCGAAGCGCTGGGTGAAAGTGCTTCGACAAGCTCAGCACGAGCGGGTGTTGGAGATGCCGCCCCCAATCCCGCTCAGCCTGAGCCTGTCGAAGGCCCCTCTGGCAAGCCCAAAAAGGGCATGAAAAAGACCGGCCTCCCCGCCAACCGCATCGTCTTCAGCGAAAAGTTCGCCTGCCCCGTCTCTGGCTTCACCATCGAGTCCATCGAACCGCGCCTGTTCTCCTTCAACGCCCCCCAGGGCGCGTGCCCCGCCTGCGATGGCCTTGGCGAAAAGCTGCTGTTCGATCCGCAACTCGTCGTCCCCAACGAGAACCTCAGCCTCAAACAGGGCGCCGTCGTACCGTGGGCCAAGAGCAATCCCCCGTCGCCCTATTACATGCAGGTCCTCGCCAGCCTCGCGGGCCATTTCGGGTTCAAGCTCGAAACCCCGTGGGCAGAACTCCCGCCCGAGGTGAAGATCGTCATCCTCTACGGCACCGCCGGTAAGGCCGTCCCGCTCACCTTCATCGACGGCAAGAAGAGCTACACCGTCCAGAAAGCCTTCGAAGGCGTCATCGGTAACCTCAACCGCCGCATGTTGCAGACCGAAAGCGCCTGGATGCGCGAGGAGCTGTCCAAGTACCAGACCGCTCAGGCCTGCGAAACCTGCGAGGGCAAGCGCCTCAAGCCCGAAGCGCTCAGCGTCAAGGTCGCCCGGACGGACATCTCCACCGTCACCCACTTCTCCGTCTCTGCCGCGGTCGAATGGTTCGCCAATCTCGATGCGCAGCTCACCAGCCAGCAAGGCCAGATCGCCAAGGCCATCCTCAAGGAAATCAACGAGCGCCTCGGCTTCCTCAACAACGTCGGCCTCGATTATCTGAACCTCGATCGCACCTCCGGCACCCTGTCCGGCGGCGAAAGCCAGCGCATCCGCCTCGCCAGCCAGATCGGCAGCGGCCTCTCGGGCGTGCTCTACGTGCTCGATGAACCCTCCATCGGCCTGCATCAGCGCGACAATGACCGGCTGCTCATCACGCTGAAACGCCTGCGCGATCTCGGCAACACCGTGATCGTGGTGGAGCACGATGAAGACGCCATCCGCACCGCCGATCACGTGGTCGATCTCGGTCCCGGCGCGGGCGTCCACGGCGGCGAAATTGTCGCGCAGGGCAAGCTGCAGGACATTCTTGACAACCCGAACAGCCTCACCGGCCAATACCTCACCGGCACCCGCCGGATCGAGGTTCCCAAGAAGCGCCGCAAGGGCAACGGCCTGTTCATCGGGGTGGAGGGCGCGCGCGCAAACAACCTGCAGAACGTCAGCGCCAAGGTGCCGCTCGGTACGTTCACTTGCGTCACCGGCGTCTCCGGCTCGGGCAAGTCCAGCTTCACCATCGATACGCTGCACGCCGTCGCCGCCCGCACGCTCAACGGCGCGCGCGTGATCGCAGGCGCGCATGATCGCGTCACCGGTCTCGAAAACTGCGACAAGGTGATCGAGATTGACCAGTCCCCCATCGGCCGCACCCCGCGCTCCAACCCCGCCACCTACACCGGCAGCTTCACCCTGATCCGCGATTGGTTCGCAGGCCTGCCCGAATCCGCCGCGCGCGGCTACAAGCCCGGCCGCTTCAGCTTCAACGTGAAGGGCGGCCGCTGTGAAAAGTGTCAGGGCGATGGCCTGATCAAGATCGAAATGCACTTCCTGCCAGACGTTTACGTCACGTGTGAAGAGTGCGAAGGCAAACGCTACAACCGCGAAACGCTCGAAGTAAAGTTCAAGGGCCACTCCATCGCCGATGTGCTGGATATGACGATCGAGGACGCCGAAGAGTTCTTCAAGGCCGTCCCCCCGATCCGGGACCGGATGCACATGCTCAACGAAGTGGGGCTGGGCTATGTCAAGGTCGGCCAGCAGGCCACCACGCTATCGGGCGGCGAAGCGCAGCGCGTCAAACTCGCCAAGGAACTGGCCCGCCGCTCCACCGGCCAAACGCTCTACATCCTCGATGAACCCACCACCGGCCTGCATTTCGAAGACGTCCGCAAGTTGCTCGAAGTCCTCCACCGTCTGGTGGAACAGGGCAACTCCGTGGTCGTGATCGAACACAACCTCGATGTCATCAAAACCGCCGACTGGATCATCGACCTCGGCCCCGAAGGCGGCGTGCGCGGTGGCGAAATCGTGGCGGAAGGCACCCCGGAACAAGTCGCCAAAAACCCCCGCAGCTTCACCGGCCACTACCTAGCCTCCCTGCTGAAACGCTAACCCAAAAAGCCCCCTCCTCTTCAGAGGAGGGGGTTGGGGGTGGTGGCGGCAAAAACAAGCTATGCGGTCGTCAGGCCCCGCATCCGCACTGCGCCCAGAACCACCCCGATCAGCACCATCGCCAGCCCGGCAGAAAGCGCCATTTCGGCAATCGTCGCGGTCTGGTGCAGCGCGGGGATGGCCGCCACGGTCAGGAACAGCATGGCCGCATGGTTGATCGCCACCGCGGCCCAGCCCATGATCAGCGCATAGACCGCCGCCAGCAGCAGGATCAGCGCCACGGCCATACCCGCCCCGCCAAAGGCTGCGGGCAGCGCCACCAGCGCATAGGCCAGCGCCAACCCCACAAACGCGCCCAGCGCTGCGGGTACGAACTTGTCCGGCGCGGCATGGCACACCCCGGTGTAGTAGAACACGAACAGGAACCCGCCGGAAAACGTCGCCAGCCCCACGGCCAAGCTGATCGCGATAAACGCCGCCACCACCACCACCACCACGGCCAACACCACCAGCCCCTTGATCGGGGAAAGCCCGCCGGATGAAGCCACTCCATCTGCGCCATGTGCCTGCGTAGCCATAGAATCATCCACTCCCCGCGATGTTCATCACCTCTTTGCGAAGAGTTATACATAAAAATATACGCAAAGTAAGTGCTACCCCAATCCTCCCCGGAACGGGAAGGGGGGCCACCGCAAAGCGGTGGTGGAGGGGCCGAAACCCCACAAAAACCCACCACCCCAACAAACCGCTCCCCCGCGAAGGCGGAGGCCTCAGGCGTATTCCGAAACCCCAGCGTAAACGGCCCAAGGTCCCCGCCTGCGCGGGGTCTCCCCCAAAACAGCCTCCATTCCCGAACCCCTTGCGCTTGCCTGTCCGCCACCCACACCCCTAGGGGCGTTACGTAACGAACCGGGGTCGCGGACGGGTGCCTTTTCAGCCGCGATCCTTGTCGGCAGCCCGCCGAAAGGTGGGCTGCCGGCAGAATTTGGGGGGCTAAACTGTCACGCTAATTCATACTCTTGTACGAAGGTGTGGACTTGCGCTAGGCTTGAAAAAGACATTTGTGTTATTTTGGGGGTATCATGGGGCGCCTGCATAAGATGGAAGTGGCAGGATTGAATATCAAAATTCATCCTCACCCAGATGGCATATATGATGATTTTATTCTGGCCATATTCGGTTTGAAGAAAATTACAAAAATCCACGGTGATCGATTTGGCCTAATCACGCTCGTAAAGCAGGATTCTGATAATCCAGAATTCTATGACGGCGTGTTATCGACATTTCTAAAAATTGAAATGGGTTCAGAATGGTTCAACACCGAAACTATGGAAGAGGCCACTTCGAATGACGTAGGAGAGATTAAAATCCCGGAGTATCTGCATCCGAATTTAAAGACATTCAGGTTTACGTTTAATACGGAACGGCATGAATTTGTGTTTCAGCACTACGCTGAGGGGCTTAAATTGACGCATAATTCTGCTTTGAATTATATGAAGAATATTGTGACAGACAATAGAATAAAGAGTAAATTTGGTGAAGTAAAGGTTGGAGTTATAAATGAAAAGGGCAGTGTCGATAAAATTTTCAGTATTCCAAGAATAACTGAATTAGAATTATACATAGAAAGACCAAATTCTGATGTCTGGGGTGTGGACTTTGAAGAGTAAGCCGAAAGTCATTTGGAGGACAAAAATGCGCGCTCGATGAATGTTCTCTATAAAAGCGAGCGTGGGGCAGGCATTGCCCGAGATGAAGATTTGGATGCACTTGTTCGTGCAAGCATAAGTAATGGGCACTCTGTTGCTCGAGGGTATGGTGCTGCTGGGCATATGGAGGTGAGAACAGATAAATTTCCTAAAGTCGAAAGAGAAATGTACCCCGAAAATGTCGAGCCAGGGACAATTTTTCCTCGAATGGCTCGGGCATTCAGGCGCTAGAAATGTATAAAGCGCTTTATCTTCTTTTTAGAAATTATTGGAAAGACTACGGCGGATGGATGGAGATCCTAAAATCTCCTTTCACACATGGTGCTGTGTTTTCTGCTGTTCTTTACGTTATTGGCCTTATAGCCGTAGATTGGCGAAATTTGGCAATAGATTCTTTACCTACCGTTCTCGGGTTTAGCATCGCCGCTTACACAATAACTTTTTCCCTGATGGGGAGTGCCCTTCATCGTGCGCTTTCGAGCAGTATCGATAGAATTAAGGGAATAAGTCTTTTAACTATTGTTAATACTACGTTTTTTCATGTAGTTTTCTTTCAGAGTTTGTCATTGTTGTATTCGTATTTGTCAAAAGGTAGTGGATTGTATATTATATTTATTAAAATGAATATTGGTAAAGACGATGCTTTGTCGATTTATAATTATGCTAACAAATTTGGGGACGTATTGGGCTTCACTCTGTTTATGTACGCAACATTCCTTCTGTTGTCAGTGGCGGTTGCTTTGTATCGTCTTGGAGGTATTTCGCAGCGTATTGCGAATTTGCCATCTAAGGGGCCAGTGCCTGCGAATGACCAGCCAACTGTCAATACATTTGGAGAAAACGGAATTGTAAAAACTTGGAGATTTAAATTATTGGTTCGGATTGCAAAGGCAATGGGTCTATACAGAGTGTGACGCCATGGATTTGGCACAAGTCCATAGCGTTCCCATTCTCAGTGACCCGAAATTAAACTACAGTGATAGCTTACCAAAACCCTTTTCCCGCCGCACCCCGTCCAAGCCCTCGCTGCTCAAGGCGATTGAGGATCGTGGCGGCAAGTGGTCAGCGGGCGGGTGGCCGCCCTCCCTACCAACTCACACTCACGTCGCCCCGGACTTGATCCGGGGCTTGGCTTTTGTCGTTGTGGCAGTGTGCGACAAAGGAAGCTCTGCGTGAAACAGAAACCATTTTCCTATATCCCCCATCCTGCGTTACGCGGTCCTGTTTTGTTCCAACAGGACCGCCAGATGCCACACGCCATTGCACCCGCCTCAAACCCGCAGACTGTACCCTCATCTTCTATCGCCAACCCGCGACCCACCCGCTAACCTTACATACATGACCGGTGCATCCACCTACCGCCCCGAATTCACAGCAGCCTTGCGCCTTTTTGCCCAAGTGAGCGAGGCCATGCAAACACGCGGCTTTTCCCGCCCTGTCTTGGTCGGCGGTGCAGCGGCGGAGTTCTGGTCGTTGAGTGCCATCAGCACTGGTGATTTCGATATCTGCACGCCGCGTCAGGACATTCTTGATGAAGAAATGGCGCGCGCAGGTTTCATCCGGCCTTCTGGTACAGGGGCGTTGTTGAAGGGGTAGGTGCATCCGCAACTCAAGCTCGGCTTTGAAGTGGTGGCTGATGTGCCGATGGACGGTAATGTCGATGTTGCCCATATTCGCATGGTCCGTCCCATTGGCGGTGAGGGGCTGTTCCGCGTGATTTCGGTGGAAGACCTGATCGCTGATCGCATGGGGCAATATGCCTCTGGCACGGCAGCAGACCGTTTCGATCAGGCCTGCATTCTCTTCGGTCTTCACCCCGATGCAGAAATGGACTATCTTGATCGCCGTATTCGTGAAGAGACCTGTGGCGATTATGGCGTCGACGACCTCCAGTTCTGAACCGGGCATTCCTGAAGCCGGGCTGGTCATCGATATGGCAGACCTCGCCACGCGCCTTGCAGCGCGCCGGGCCGAACTCAGCCTGCCCGATCTCCCGCGCAACACCGGCACGCGCCGCACCCCATCCAAACGCGCGCTGCTCAAGGCGATTGAGGAACTTAGCGGCAAGTGGTGAGGGGGCGGGTGGCCGCCCTCCCTACCAACTCACACTCACGTCGCCCCGGACTTGATCCGGGGCTTGGCTTTTGTCGTTGTGGCAGTGTGCGACAAAGGAAG